>NZ_JACALO010000037.1:0-34269 GCF_030328185.1 Empedobacter sp. 225-1
GGATAGTAGTGGAAATCCTTTTGTTTGACAAAGGATTTTGTTTTTAGGTGCTATGTTACTCCAAACAAAAGATTGCAACGGATAGCCCGACCGAGCGCTAAGGGATTCATATTATTTAAGAGGATGATGGTTGGCGAGGGAACGCCCAGAAAGAAATTTATAGAATATTATCAAATATTATTTACTTTTAGTTTTTAAATAAGTTAGAGAAATGAAACCATTTAATGTACGTATATATGCGTTATTGGAACATAAGGGAAAAGTATTGGTGATTCATGAGCCTTTTCAGGGAAAGTTGATTTATAAGTTTCCTGGAGGTGGTTTGGAATTTGGTGAAGGAACGAAAGATTGTTTGAAACGCGAGTTTAAAGAAGAGCTAAATCTTGATGTAGAAATTGGTTCGCATATTTTTACACAAGATTTTTTTGTACTTAATGCTTTTGATCCTACTGAACAAGTTTTATTAATTTATTACAAAGCTACTGTTAGTGAAAAGTCATTGGCACAATTAAAAATTTTGGATGCTGATATCAACGAATTGTTGTGGATAGAGGTTAATGACTTGGATTCAAATCAATTTACACTTGACGCCGATAAAGTGGTTGTAGACTTGTATAAAAAAGAAAACTTCGAATCCTAAGACTCGAAGTTTATAATTTTTTGATCATCGAAATACTGAATAACAGCGTATTTCATTAACAAAGTTTGTTCGTTGGTTTTGAGTGGTGGTAAATCTTCCAATAACTCAAAATGTGGCCAACCATCTGGATCTTGTCCTTCGAAACGATAAAAACCGAAAGGCTCTAACACTCGACAAACGGCGATATGAAGTAAATTTAGTTTATCATCTTTTTTAAATCGTTTTTTTCCTTGTCCCAATTCTTGGACACCAATTAAAAAAAGTATTGTATCTAAATCTGGTCGTTCACCGTCCGTGAAATTTTGCATGAAGAATTCTTCAATCTGCTTCCACTTGTTATTATTTGATGATGATTCTTCTGTTAATTTTGAAATATCCATTTAGAATTTACGTCCTTTATGACGCATATGTGGGTTTTGTAATTGCGAATTACTAACGTTGAAACGTTTCATTTGGCCGTTCATCATTTTGATTTGATCAGTAAACATTCCTTTCGAGTCGTTTTTCTTCGCTTCTTTTATATAACCTTCAGCTTCTTTCTTTTTACCTTTTGCCATTGCTGCACCAGCCAATGATAAGTTTGCCATTGCTCTGTCGTGGTCAAAAGATAAACCGTAGTTTAAGGCTTCTTTCATGTATTTTTCTGAAACGGCAACATTATCTTGCGCTTCAGTAATTCCCATCATGTAATGAAAATATCCCATTTGTTTTGGAATTAATTCTGTTGATGGATTCTTGATTCTTTGTAACCATTTTTTCGCTTTTGCCATATCCTCTTTGCGTAAAAACCAGAACGCTAACAAGATGTTTTCGTTTCTGAAATAAAATAAAATAGGAAATACAGCGACTAATAACGAAACAAATCCCCAACCATATTCGCGAGTGCTAAACAAAAAGATTGCTAAAGCGATTAATACAGCGGCGATTACTAATTTAATGTATTTGTTCATCGTTTATAAATATGATTTGATACTATCTGCAATTTCGATCATTTTCTCGGCAGATAATTGAAGTTTTGGATTTGAGAAATTGATATCTTGCATTGTATTTAGAGGAACCAAATGTACATGTACATGTGGTACCTCTAATCCAACAACTGCTACACCAACTCGTAGACAAGGTATAGCTTTTTCTATAGCTTGTGCAATTTCATACGAAAAGTCCATTAAACCTAAATAGGTTTCTTTGTCTAAATCGAAGATTTTATCAACTTCCTTTTTCGGGATTACCAATACATGTCCTTCTACCAAAGGGAAGGCGTCTAAAATAGCGATGTAATGATCGTTTTCAGCAATTTTGTATGATGGTATTTCTCCGTTTATAATTTTAGTGAAAATGCTTGCCATATGTTTTTAATTTTTGAAATCTTAGTCCAAAGATATTTCTAAAATTTCAAAATTTAAAGTCATTCCGTTAGGTAATGTAATTTCTGCAACATCACCAAGAGATTTTCCTAATAATCCTTTTGCAATTGGTGTGTTAACTGAGATGCGCATTTTAGCTAAATCAGCTTCAGATTCTGGTACCAAAGTGTACACTAATTCTTGTCCGTTAGCTGTATTTTTTATTTTAACTTTTGATAAGATAGAGACTTTTGAGTGGTCTAATTTAGATTCATCTATAACACGAGAAAAAGCAACAACTTCTTTTAATTTAGCTATTTGCATTTCTAACATTCCTTGTGCTTCTTTTGCAGCATCGTATTCTGCATTCTCAGATAAATCACCTTTATCACGTGCATCAGCAATTTGTTGCGAAATTTTTGGACGCTCAAAAGTTTCTAACTGATGAAGCTCTTCACGCAACTTTTCTAATCCTTCTTTCGTTACATATTGTATATTTGCCATAACAACAATGTTTAATTAATTTTTTATTAAATAGTGATATAAAATAAATAATCCTACACATATCGTCGATATGCGCAGGACTATTCTATTTTTCTATTACAAAGATAGTAAAAAATATATACCAATTTAAAAATGAAAGAGTTTATTAAAACGATTCTAAATAAAGTTTTGTTTTTAGGTGCACTTCTACTAATTTTTCAATCATGTAATACAGATGATGGAACGGTAAGTTGCGTTCCTTTAACGACTGTAAATGTTGCCATCAACACAACATTACCATTGTATGCTAATCTTAATAATCCAGGTGGTTGGGTTTATGTAAATGAAACGATGGCAGGTACAAGAGGAATAATTGTAGTACGAACAGCCTCAGGTTATAAAGCGTATGATCGGAATGCCCCACATATATGCCCAACTGAAAAATCTACATTGTACGTAGAAGAGGATATTAAAATTGTTTGTAAAGAAGATGGTGCAGAATGGATGTTATTAACAGGACAACCTACTAAAGTTGCGAATCGTGCTCCACGTACATATCAAGTATATGCAACACAGAATGGTGTCATAACTATTACGAATTAAAGATTATTAATAATTGAATTATATTTACAAAAAAAATGGAATTATGATCTAATACTATGCGTGCATAAATAAATTAGATTATTTTTGGATTAAATTATTTTTAAAAAAAGATAATTTCGTTGTAAAGCTTATCCAAATCCATTATTTTTGGTAAATTAAATTATTATCAAATAAAACATAAACATAATGAGCATTATTTCGCATATTCATGCAAGACAAATTTTAGATTCTCGTGGTAATCCTACAGTAGAAGTTGACGTCATAACAGAATCAGGTATATTAGGACGTGCAGCAGTTCCGTCTGGAGCATCTACAGGAGAATATGAAGCGGTAGAATTACGTGACGGTGGAGATATTTACTTAGGAAAAGGAGTATTAAAAGCAGTTGAGAATGTAAATGACGTTATTGCTCCAGAATTAATTGGTTTCTCAGTTTTCGAACAAAATTTAATCGACCAAGTGATGATTGATTTAGACGGAACAGAAAACAAAGCGAAATTAGGTGCGAATGCGATTTTGGGTGTTTCATTAGCGGTTGCAAAAGCAGCAGCAGAAGAATTAGGTTTACCATTATTTAGATATATTGGAGGTGTTAATGCGAATACATTACCAGTTCCAATGATGAATATTGTAAATGGAGGTTCTCACTCTGATGCGCCAATCGCTTTTCAAGAGTTTATGATTATGCCAGTTCAGGCAGCATCTTTCTCGGACGCTTTGCGCAAAGGAACAGAAGTTTTTCATTCACTAAAGAAGATTTTACACGATAGAGGTTTATCTACAGCTGTAGGTGACGAAGGAGGTTTTGCTCCGACTTTTGAAGGAACAGAAGATGCTTTAGATACAGTAATTTTAGCGATAGAAAAAGCAGGTTATAAAGCAGGTGAAGAAATTATGATTGCATTAGATTGTGCATCATCAGAATTTTACCATGATGGAAAATACGATTATACAAAATTCGAAGGAGATAAAGGAGCTATTCGTACTTCTGCAGAGCAGGCAGCTTATTTAGCAGAATTAGCAGAAAAATATCCGATTATTTCGATTGAAGATGGTATGGATGAAAATGATTGGGAAGGTTGGAAAATTTTAACGGATAAAATTGGTGATCGTGTACAATTAGTTGGTGACGATTTGTTGGTGACAAATGTTAAGAAATTAGATCAAGCAATTGAAACAGAAACAGCAAATTCAATCTTAATCAAATTTAATCAAATTGGTACATTAACAGAAACAATCAAAGCGGTACAAATGGCACAAAATGCACGTTACACAGCAGTAATGTCTCACCGTTCTGGAGAAACTGAAGACGCTACAATTGCTGATTTAGCTGTTGCATTGAACACAGGACAAATTAAAACAGGTTCTGCATCTCGTTCTGATCGTATGGCAAAATATAACCAATTGTTACGTATCGAAGAAATTCTTGGTGAGACTGCTATCTTCCCAGGTCTTAAAGCTTTTAAAGTTAAGCGATAAAATTATTTAGGCTGATAATTATCAGTCCTGAATTAATAAATTATTAGTAAATTACGCAATAAATAATATAAACTATAAAATGTCAGATAAGGTAATATTAAATTACAATGGAAATGAGTTGGAACTTCCAGTTACAACAGGTTCAATGGACGAAAAATCTATTGACATTTCTAAGTTAAGAAGTGCTACTGGGTTAATCACAATGGATCCAGGATATAAAAATACAGGAGCATGTGAGTCTAAAATTACATTTTTAGATGGTGAAGAAGGGAAATTGATGTACCGTGGCTATCCTATTGAGCAATTAGCAGAGAAATCTTCTTTCGTAGAAGTAATGTATTTGTTAATCAAAGGAGAATTACCAACGCAAGCTGAATTAGATAAATTTGTAGCAGATATTAATGAGTATAACCATGTATCGGAAGATTTAATTAAAATCTTAGATGCATTCCCAAGTTCAGCTCATCCAATGGGAGTTTTAACTTCTTTGACAGCTGCATTATCAGCTTTCAATCCAAAAGTTGTTGATGTTACTTCTCCAGAAGATATGTACAAAGCTGCTGTAACTTTATTAGGGAAATTCCCAGTTTTAGCATCTTGGACACAAAGAAAAATCAAAGGTTTACCAGTAAATTACTCTAACGATAAATTATCTTACGTAGAAAACTTTTACCAATTGTTATTCAAAAAACCAGGTCAAGATTTAGAATTAGACCCAGTTATTGTTGATGCAATTGATAAATTATTAATCTTACACGCAGATCACGAGCAAAACTGTTCTACATCAAGTGTACGTTTAGTAGGATCTTCTCACGCAGGTTTATTCGCTTCAATCTCTGGTGGTATCTCAGCTTTATGGGGACCATTACACGGAGGTGCTAACCAAGCAGTATTAGAAATGTTAGAAGCAATCAAAAATGATGGTGGAGACGTAGATAAATACTTAGCGAAAGCAAAAGATAAAAACGATCCATTCCGTTTAATGGGATTCGGACACCGTGTTTATAAAAACTTTGACCCTCGTGCGAAAATCATCAAAGTTGCTGCTGACAACGTTTTAGAGAAATTAGGCATCAATGATCCTATTTTAGATATTGCGAAAAAATTAGAAAAAGCTGCTTTAGAAGACGAATACTTCAAAGCAAGAAACTTATATCCAAACGTAGATTTCTATTCAGGAATTATTTACAAAGCGTTAGATATCCCTACAGAAATGTTTACAGTAATGTTTGCTGTTGGACGTTTACCAGGATGGATTGCTCAATGGATGGAAATGCGCGAAACGAATCAACCAATTGGTCGTCCTCGTCAATTATACACAGGAGCTCCATTACGTGATTACGTTGATATTGAAAACAGATAAGAAATTTCTTATTGACTATATAATCCGAAAATCAAATCTTGATTTTCGGATTTTTTTTAACAATTAATTCCCAAATATTTTTTGTTTAAAACGCGTTTAAGCTTTATTTTTAAGTGATTTAAATTTTGTTCCTATGAAATTTGAGAAAATACATAATAAAGGTCAAGCGCAAATATTCGAAAACAAATATCTGGAAATGTTGACAAAAGGTCATCCTGCAGTTATTTGGGGAATGTATATTCCATTACTTTCTTATTGTGTTTATTATGGAATTTCGCGTTACGAATTATCTACACTAACAGTTGTTTCTATTTTTTTTGGAGCGATGTTATTCTGGACATTGTTCGAATATTTTGCGCATCGTTATCTTTTCCATTGGACAGCTGAACAAAAAAGTTTGAAACGAATTGTTTATATTTTTCATGGTAATCATCATCATTATCCACGCGATAAACAACGGCTTTTTATGCCTCCAGTGCCGAGCATTATTTTAGCTTCTTTTATATTTTTTATTCAATATTTAATTTTAGGAAAATACACTTTTGTTTTTTTTCCTGGTTTTATGATTGGCTATTTATTGTATGCGTCTATGCATTATTTGATTCATGCTGTTGCGCCGCCTTTCAAGTTTATGAAACCTCTTTGGCGCAATCATCATTTGCATCATTATAAAAACGAAGAGTTAGGTTTTGGAGTGTCAAATACATTTTGGGATCGAGTTTTTGGAACGATGTTCGATCTAAAAAATGAGAAAGAGGATAAAGAAAAAGTAAAAGAATTGATGTTTGAGAAGAAAAGTTAATTTTTTGTATCTTCCGTCAAATTATCACACTCAGAAAAATGAAAAAATATACTTTACTTGCAATTGGATTACTTGCATTCAATCAAGCAAATGCGCAATATTCGATAGAAAATCAAAAGCAATATGTCGAAGAATTAGCTTCTGATGCTATGAAAGGTCGAAAATTTGGAACAACAGAAAATCGTTTGGCTGCTGAATTGATTGCAAAAAAGTTCAAAGAAAATAATCTAAAACCATGTGTTGGTGATTCGTATTTAATCAAATTTGAACATAAAGGTAAAACAGGACAAAATGTTTGCGGAATCAAAGAAGGTAAATCGACTGATATTTATGCTGTAGGTGCACATTTTGATCATGTTGGGACAAGTGATAAAAGCGAAGATAAAATCTTTAATGGTGCTGATGACAATGCAAGTGGAACATCGGCTGTAATGGCGTTGTCTGATTATTTTAAGAATAAGAAAGTGAAGCAAAACATGATGTTTATGGCTTTTGATGCAGAAGAAATTGGATTAATTGGTTCTAAAATGTTGGTTGAAAATCCGGATTTCCAAAAATATTTACCGCAAATGAAAGTGATGTTGAATTTAGAAATGATTGGAACGGTATCTGCTTTTGGCGAAGGTAAAGTGTATATGACAGGAAGTGATCGTTCGGATTTGATGGAGATTATGAATAAAAATTCTTGCAAAACGTTTAACGTAGAGCACGATCCTTATTTACAACAGCAATTGTTTTTCCGTTCAGATAATGTAAACTTTGTCAATCATAAGGTGGTTTCTCACTCACTTTCATCGGTCAATATGGAAAATCAAAATCATTATCATCAAGTTAATGATGAAATTTCGGTGATTAATTTTAAAAATCTTTCAACAATCACAAAAGGAATTGGACGTAGCTTAAATAAAATGATGAAGAATAATGAAGCACCAAAATATTTAAAATAAAATTTAATCCGTTCTACTTGAACGGATTTTTGTTTACCATATTTTGTAACAAGTAATCTAAAAAATCAACTAATATTGAAAATGATCTAAATGAGTAAATTAATCAATCCTTTAAGTTGTTGTATTCTTGCAATTTTGTTATTTTTAATTCTTTCGGTTAATTTCTTTCCAATCGAAGGATTAGAAAAATTATACAAATATAGAATTGTATTGATTGTGCTTTATGTTATGTTGCGATTATTAAAACATTTTGTATACAAAGAAAACATCAAAACAAAGGAATAGAATTGTAACAGGAAGCTTCGAACAATCCTATATTTTAATTAACATATTATTTTACAGATTTTTTACTGAAAGAGGAGAATAATTAAAAAAAAATATTATTTTTACTATACATAAGTAAATTAGGTATATGATAGATGTTCAATTTTATAAAGGAACCTTACAACCAATTATCTTAAAATTATTACAAGATAATGGTAAAATGTATGGTTACGAGATTATAAGTAAAATAAAAATCCTTTCTAATAATCAATTTGAAATCAAAGAAGGTGCTCTGTATCCTATTTTACATAAGCTCGAAACCCAAAATGTAATTGAAGTTGAAGCAGTAAAAATAAATGGAAGAATCCGTAAGTATTACAAATTAACCGAAATTGGACAAAAAGAAACTGTCAATCGATTAGCGTCACTGAATGAAACAATAGATCAAATACAGAATTTAATTAATCCTAAATTGTCTAATCTATGAGAAAATTAAATGAGATTGAAATTGAAAAATTATTTCAATTTACTAAGAATCATTATGTAGAATATTATGATTTACAGATTGAGTTAGTTGATCATTTGGCTTGTGGAATTGAAGAGCAATGGAATTTTGATGAAACAATTTCTTTTGAAGATGCTTTAAAAATTGAGTTTAAAAAATTTGGTGTATTTGGATTTTCAGATATTGTTGACAACAGGAAATTAGAACTTCAGAAGAAATATAAAAAACTGATTAATAGAGCAATTTTAGATCATCTAAAAAAGAAAGAATACATTGGATTGATTTTACTTTTTGCTCTTGTTTATATGCTTTTTACTTTGATTGATGAAAAAATTACTTTTGCTGTTGTAGTAATACTTTTTTATGGTTTTAGTATTTTTCAACTTATTCGATTGAATAGGGAATATAAACGTAAAACAAAAAAGTTGGGTATAAAATTAGTTTTGGTAGAAACGATTTATAAAAATTTTATATCTATTTCAGCTGCTTCGGGAATATTTAATTTAGGTATTCAGTTAATTCTTCATTTAAATGTTAATTTCTTTTATTTGAATTTAGGTGCAGCTATATTGTTACCCCTATTATTTTTAATTTTATATGTTTCGTGCTATTATTTACCTAAGCATTCCGAAGAAATATTAAAGGAATTGTATCCAGAATATCATTTAATAATAAATTAAAAAAAGCTCCTTTTGGAGCTTTTGGTTTATGTATGACTTTCGTCTTTTTGTAATAAAAATTTGTAGATTAATCCTCCAACAATTGCTCCTGCGATTGGAGCAACCCAA
Organism: Empedobacter sp. 225-1; assembly: GCF_030328185.1. Classification (NCBI taxonomy): domain Bacteria; kingdom Pseudomonadati; phylum Bacteroidota; class Flavobacteriia; order Flavobacteriales; family Weeksellaceae; genus Empedobacter; species Empedobacter sp. 225-1. Next base: position 9,218 of record NZ_JACALO010000037.1, read on the forward strand.
AATAGCCATAGTTGAGAAAGAGGTTCTCCTCCAACAAAAATAGCTTGTGATGTAGATCGGGCAGGATTTACAGATGTGTTAGTGATTGGAATAGAAATTAAGTGGATTAATGTTAAAGCTAAACCAATAGCGATTCCAGCAAATTTTCCGTTTGCAAATTTATCTGTTGCACCTAAAATTACAATTAAGAAGAAAGCTGTTAAGACAAATTCTGCTAAAAAAGCAGCTTGCAAGCTATAACCATGCGGAGAAAAAGCACCATATCCATTGGATGCAAAAGCACCTGCTTTTGTGTTGTCAATAGCAAAATCTGAGTTTCCGGATGCGATTAAGTATAAAACTCCTGCAGCGGCAATTGCGCCTAATACTTGCGAAATGATATAAGGAAGAAGTTGTTTTCCATCAAATCGTCCGCCAGCAAATAATCCGAATGATACCGCGGGATTAAAATGTCATCCTGAAATATGACCAACAGCATAAGCCATTGTCAAAACTGTCAAACCGAATGCAAGTGCGACTCCCATGTATCCAATTCCTAATTCTGGGATTCCTGCAGCAAAGATAGCACTACCACAACCAACCTCCAAAGACTAACCAAAAAGTACTGAAAAACTCGGTAGCATAATTTTTTATAATGTTATATTAAAAGTTTAGTTGGAATGAATTTAGGAAAAATTTTAATAACAAACACTTTTTATTGCTTTTATTATGAAAACAAAAAAAACGCTCTGAGAAATCAGAGCGATTTAATATTTAGAAAAGTCTATTTTAAAATTTCTATTAGTCCATATAAGCCTCAATTGGGGCACATGTACAGATTAAGTTACGATCTCCGTATGCATCATCAATTCTTGATACTGAAGCGAAGAATTTACGCTCGCGAACCCATTCTGCTGGATATGCAGCTTTAGAACGAGAGTAAGGATATTCCCACTCGTCAGCAGTAATCAAATGAATAGGGTGAGGCGCATTGTGTAATACATTGTTATCAACTGGATAATCTCCGTTTGCAACTTCGTCAATTTCTTGACGAATAGAAATTAATGCATCACAAAAACGATCTAATTCTGCTTTGTTTTCAGATTCTGTTGGCTCTACCATCAAAGTTCCTGCTACAGGGAAAGATACAGTAGGTGCGTGGAATCCATAATCAATCAAACGTTTTGCAATATCAGTTACTTCGATACCTGCTTTTTTGAATGGACGACAATCTAAGATGAATTCGTGTGCTACGACATTATTTGCATTTGTATATAAAATATCAAAATGTTTTTCTAAACGCGTTTTCATGTAGTTGGCATTCAAGATAGCACCTTGTGTAGCTTTCAATAAACCTTCTGCACCTAACATTAAAATGTATGAATAAGAAATTGGTAAAATGAATGCAGAACCATAAGGAGCCGCAGCGAATGTATTTGTAGCTTCTTTTCCTCCAGTTTCGATTAATGGAGAAGAACCTAAGAAAGGAGCTAAGTGTGCTTTTACACAAATTGGTCCTACACCAGGTCCACCGCCACCGTGAGGAATAGCGAATGTTTTGTGTAAGTTTAAGTGACAAACGTCTGCACCAATATTTCCCGGAGAAGTTAATCCAACTTGTGCATTCATGTTTGCACCGTCCATATAAACTTGTCCTCCGTAGGCGTGAATCATTTCAGTAACTTCTTCGATATTGCTATCAAAAGCACCGTAAGTTGATGGATAAGTAATCATCAAGGCAGCTAAGTTATCTTTGTGTTTTTCACATTTTTCTTTTAAATCAACTAAATCTGTTTCACCAGATTCTAAGTTTTTCACCACAACAACTTGCATTCCTGCCATTGCAGCAGAAGCAGGGTTCGTTCCGTGAGCAGATTGCGGAATCAATGCCACATTTCTGTGTCCTTCTCCTTTTGCCTCAAAGTAAGAACGAATAACCATTAAACCTGCATATTCTCCTTGTGCACCAGAGTTTGGTTGTAAAGAAGTTGCATCAAAACCTGTGATTACAGCTAAATAATCTTCTAAGTTTTTGATTAATGTTTGGTAACCTTCTACTTGTTCTTTCGGTGTGAAAGGGTGTACATTCCCCATTCTTTCCCAAGACATGTGCAATAATTCTGTTGCAGCATTCAACTTCATTGTACAAGAACCTAATGCAATCATCGATTGATTAAGCGCTAAATCTTTACGCTCTAAACGTTTGATGTAACGCATTAATTCTGTTTCTGTATGATATAAATTGAAGTTTTCGTGTGTTAAGAAATCAGAAGTTCTGATTAAGTCTTGAGGTAAATAAGTGTCTTCAACTTCAAATTCAAAACCTTCTTCCGTATTTTTGATTGTTGCAAAAACACTTAAAATTTCGAAAATATCTTCTTCAGAAGTCATCTCATCAATTGTGATTGAAATTTTTCCGTTTTCGAATCCATTTACATTGATTTCTTCTTCAGCAAAAATTTTCACAATTTCGTCCGAGTTTTCAACCTCGATTTGAACGGTATCAAAAAATGCAGTATTTACTGTTTTAAATCCTAAATGTTGAACACCAGCATTTAAAATTCCAGCTTTTGTGTGAATTTCATTTGCGATATATTGTAACCCATCTTTTCCGTGGTAAACCGCATAAAAAGAAGCCATAACCGCTAACAATACTTGTGCTGTACAAATATTAGAAGTAGCTCTTTCGCGTTTGATATGTTGTTCACGTGTTTGTAAAGCCATACGAAGCGCATAGTTCCCTAAACGATCTTGAGAAACTCCAATAATACGTCCTGGAATTACACGTTTGTATTCTTCTGTACAAGATAAGAAAGCTGCGTGTGGTCCTCCGTATCCCATTGGAACACCAAAACGTTGAGAAGTACCAATTGCAATTTCAGCTCCCCATTCACCTGGAGGTGTTAATAATGTTAAAGCTAATAAATCTGTTGCTACGGCTACTTTTACGTTTACTGCGTTTGCTTTTTCTACAAATGATCTATAGTTATTGATTTGTCCTCCTTTTCCGATGTATTGAACAATCGCTCCGAAGAAATCTTCAGTTAATTCTGTCGTTTCAAAGTTTCCTACAACTAATTCAATTCCTAAACCATGTGCTTTCGTTTCTAAAACCGCTATAGATTGTGGAAATAAATTATCTGCTACAAAAAATTTGACAACGTTATTTTTCTTTTGATCACGAGAACGAGATTCAAATAACATGTGCATTGCTTCACCACATGCAGTTCCTTCGTCTAATAAAGAAGCATTTGCAATAGGTAAACCTGTTAAGTCAGAGATAACAGTTTGAAAGTTTAATAAAGCTTCTAAACGTCCTTGCGCAATTTCAGCTTGGTATGGTGTGTAAGCTGTGTACCATCCAGCATTTTCTAATACATTACGTTGAATAGGAGCTGGTAAAATTGTACCATAGTATCCATATCCAAGATAATTTTTTACTTTTTTATTTTTTGAAGCGATTTCAGCTAAATGATTAATAGCTTCAAATTCTGATAAAGCTTCTGGTAAATCCAAAGCATTTTTCAATCGAATATTCTGAGGAACTGTAGCCTCAATTAAAGAATCAATAGAATCTTTCCCAATTACAGAAAGCATTTCAGCTGCCTGCTGTGCATTGTTTCCAATATGTCTAATGGAAAAATCGTTTGTGTTCATTGTGTTTGCGCTATGTTTATTTTCGCGTAAAAATACATTTTTTTCTCTTAAAATAAAAGCAAAAAAGAATGATAATAATTAATCGAATGAATGAGTTAGAAAAATAGTTTTTATAAAATAATTAAGAATAAAAACGTTCTTTTTTTTAAAAATTAGTAATATTGGCAATAAAATTGAGACAGTTAATTCGATAGAATTGCTTAATTTTATTCTATGTTTAAAAAATCTATGCAAACAGACGATTTTATGGAACTTAATGAAAATATTTCTGAAGTCAAAAAAGAGAAAAAATTTCCTTTTCTAAAAAAATTGGAAATCATGATGGAAGATGCAAAATTGCAAGATGCGAAAAAATCTAAAATGAAACGTGTTCATAAAAAAGGAAATTCGCAAATCGCAAAAAAAATGGGTGAAGAAGCTGTAGAAATGGTGATCGCTTCGGAACAAGATAACGATGAAAACTTTTTAGAGGAATCGGCAGATGTTTTCTTTTATTACCTTATGGCGCTACATGCCCGTGGTTTTGAACTGAAAGATGTCTTGGAAATTCTGAAGAAAAGACACAAAAAATAATAAATACCAAATACTACTATGCAAAAAGGCGGGACGTCGATAAAATTAATTGTTGCAGCTGCAATTGTTATTTTCTCTGTGATTAAATATTTTTCTTCTTCTTCTATTAATGAATTAACAGGTGAAAAGCAGTATATATCATTGACCAAGGATGATGAAATTGCAATAGGAATAAATTCGGCTCCGCAAATGGCACAAGAATTTGGTGGATTATCTCAAAATTCACAATACCAAGAAATCGTAAAACGAGTAGGAGCAAAAGTTGTCAATAATAGTGATGCTCATAAAACTAATTATCCTTTTCAGTTTTATGTGTTAGCTGATAATCGTACGGTAAATGCTTTTGCATTACCTGGTGGACCAATTTTTATTACCGAAGCGTTGTTGACACGTTTGCAAAGCGAAGATCAATTGGCTGGTGTTTTAGGCCACGAAGTTGGTCATGTTATTGCACGTCACAGTGCAGAACAAATGTCGAAGCAAGAACTTTCGCAAGGAATTGCAGGCGCAGCTGGAGTTGCTGCTGGAGATGTTAATTCAGCTTATTATGCACAAGTTGTAGCGAATATGGTAAATATGAAATATGGTCGTGATGATGAATTAGAGTCAGATGATTTGGGTGTACGATTTATGATTCAGGCAGGTTATAATCCTGAAGCATTAATTGGTGTGATGGATATTTTAGAAGAAGCATCAGGAGGAAGCCAAGTGCCAGAATTTCAAAGTACGCATCCATCGCCATCTAATCGTCGTGAAAAAATAAAAGCAGCTATTAATGAATATAGAAATCAGTGATGAAGTCGAAAATTCATTTTACTTTTATTGAAATTCTTTACTTGCTACAAATAATTTGTTGTTATATTTTTTATTGCTACACGATTGGTTTTGTTCAGAAAATTAATCATGATACTTACATAGAAGTTTCTTCGTACTTAATGAATCCAGGAGAATCTGATGATAATGTTATAGCTATGTTAGGTTGGTTGTCTCTTGTAGCTTTTATGATTAGTATCTGGCTTAAGAAAAAGATAATACTATTATTTTTCTATTTGACGTTTAGTTTGTTATTCTTTTTTTTAATTCAAATGGGAGAAATAGATTCAACAATTCTTTATGGGAATTATATTTTGTTATTAATAATGCTAATTTTAGGAATATTAACACTTTACCTTTTTTATTTGTTAGCTAAAAAGTTTTTAAACAAAAATTCAGATAATCAAAAAATATAATGAAAGTCCATTTTTCTTATCTTGAAGTTTTATATTTGATTCAATTAATCTGTTGTTTTTTATTTATTAAATACACAGATGGATTAGGGTATATGCAAGGAGATGAATTTTATTATACTACTCAATTACATTCTTCAGGAGGAGAAGATGAAGTTTCGATTTATAGTTTAGGATTTGTAACAGTCTTATTTTTTCTAATTAGTATTTTTTCAAAAAGAAAATATAGAGTGTTATCATTTTATTTATTGTTTGCCTATTTTTCACTGTTTTTAATACAAATGGGAGAAATAGATTCAACAATACTAAATAGAAACTTTGTTCTCTTGATAATTGTAATTATAAATCTTTTTTTGACTTTTTATTTTTGGGTAATTCTTTTTAAAAAGATTAAAAAATATTTGAATCAAGAAGTTTAAAAATTAATCAATAAACTTCGTTTTCAATTCTGGTGTAGGTAACCAACAACTTTCTTGTTTTCCAAACCAACGATAACGATTTTTTGCAATAAAACTATACACGATATCACGCAAAGGTTTTGGCACAATCATAAAAATAGTTAACCAAGAAGTTATTCCGTCCAAATGTTTAGCAATTTTTAGCGCAGCAGAAGATTTGGTATAAAATTTATCATCTTCGATAAAAACGACCGAATCAAATTGAGCGGTGTCCAAATCATTTTCTTTCAAGAAATTTTGTCCAAAATCTGATTGTAACGAAGCAAAACGAAATTGATTTCTTTTGTCATGTTCGATCACAAACTGAACCGATTGATTGCATAAATTGCAAATTCCATCAAACAAAATAATTTTCCTCGTTTTCATACAATAAATATACGCCAAAAGTAGCTAAACTCTAAAGGTTATTTTTAAATTAGCCAAAATTAACAATCAATCATGTTTAGCGAATACTTATTCCGAAAAGTTGATAATTCTCCACTTGTAATTTTCCGAATTATATTTGGTTTATTAATTGTTGCCGAATGTTGGGGAGCCATTTTTACAGGTTGGGTACAAAGTAATTTTGTAGAGCCACAATTGACATTTTCGTTCATCGGATTCGAATGGACAAACGTTTTCTTGGGCTATAATATGATTTATTTGTACGTGCTCATGGGAATTTTAGGATGGTGTATTGTATTTGGTTTTGCATACCGTTTTTCAATCATTTTATTTTCTATTTTATGGTCGTTAACGTATTTCATGCAAAAAACAAGTTATAACAATCATTATTATCTGTTTATGCTGGTTTCGTGGATGATGACAATAATCCCTGCGCATCATTTCTTTTCGATTGATAGTTTAATTTTTCCAAAGATAAAGCGATTAACCATGCGCAATTGGGTGTCAACATTGTTTATTATTCAATTATTGATTGTTTATACTTTTGCGGCTTTTGCTAAGATTTATCCCGATTGGTTTAATGGTGTTTTTTTACAAATGAAATTTCAAGAATATGGAGATTTATTGACATATAAATACAATTTAAACGAATTAGGAAATGCTGTAAGCAGTTTAGAATTTGCTCAAGTAATTGCTTGGTTGGGATTCTTTTTTGATTTATTGATAATTCCTGCAATGTTGATAAAAAGAACTCGTGGAATAGCTTTCAAATGTGCTTTATTTTTTCATATTTTTAATTCAGCCGTTTTTGGAATTGGAATATTTCCATTCTTTTCGTTAGCCATGTTGATTTTCTTTTACGATCCCATTAAAATTCAGGAAGTAGTTTTTCCTAAAAAATCGTTTATGATGGATCGTTCAGATGACGATAATTTATTAACAACTCGTCGCGTAATGTTCTCCTATTTGATGTTTTTCTATGTGATTTGGCAAGTTTATTTACCCATTCGTCATTATTTTATTCCAGGCAATGTTTTTTGGACAGAAGAAGGGCACCGTATGGCTTGGCGTATGATGTTACGAAATAAATTTGGAGAAGTAAGTGTCTTTGTTTCTAAACCTGATCCACTTAAAAAAGGTAAATTCCTTGAACGAGAAAAAGTAGATTTGACCAAATATTTGACGTTTAAACAAATCTCTAAAATGGCTGTTAGTCCAGATATGATGTGGCAATTTGCACGATTTGTAAAACAAGATTATGAAGAAAAAGGGATAAAAGATGTCAAAGTTTTTGTTGATGCAAAAGTAGCTGTTAATGGAAGTGAATATTATCAATTTACAAATCCAAACTATAATTTGGCCTATACAACATGGAGTTATTTCGGGCATCAAAAATGGATACAACCAACACCAAAAGAATTGAATTTATCTTATTTTGAATAAATTTCGTAACTTTATACGACAACAATCAAAGAATACAATTATGAAATATACATTATTTGCAGTGGCTTTTTCAGCTTTATTGTTCTCGTGTGGAAACAAAGAAAACGCAGGAGTTAGTGCTTACAAGGGAATGGATAAGCAGAAACAGGAGCAAAAAGATTTGGATAGTATTGGGAAAGAGGCTCAACAAACGTTTGATGATTTTAAATTAGCTTTGTCAATGAAAGATACGACAACAACAAATTTTATGATTCAGCAAAAATTTCCAATTCCAAAATCTGAATTGAAAGAAGGTATTTGGGTAAGTGATATTGTGAATAATAATGATACGTTGAAAGGTGTTGTAAATAGCCAAGTACAATATATAAAAGAACTTAAAATGGGGGATACAATCATAATCGATCCTACTAAAATTGGTGATTGGATGTATTATAAAGCTGATAAAATGATTGGCGGTTTTACGATAAAATATTTGCGTAATAAAATGACTCCTGAACAGCGTGCTACATATGACGAACAATTTAAAGTGAAATTTGAAGATTAATTTCGTTTCAAAAAATAAGAAAATCAAAAGGCAATCTTTCGTTAGATTGCCTTTTATTTTTGAAATTATTTTTTTGTAGGATCAAATCCGTAAACAAATTCATTTAATAAACCTTCAGAACTTTCTAAATCAATAAAATCTATTAGTTCCTCAATATAAGTAGAAATAATAGTTTTGTCGTTGATACTTAAATCTATTTCATAAGGTTTTAATTCATTAATAGTCTTTTTTATTGCTAAAAGATAATGTTTTGTTTCAGCATTTTTACTGCTATCGATGAATTCAAAAGTAGAAGCCAATCGATTTAAACTTTTTTCAACAATAGGTTCTAAGTTTTTAATAGACAATTCATTTTCTTGTGAATAGAACTTTTCTTTTTTAATGAAATATTCAAACATTTCTTTTCTATTATTTTGAGCAATTAAAAGTAGCGAAAGTGAGAAGAAAAATAAGGTTAGTATAGATTTTAATCTCATAGTTAATCAATCAATGATAATTGAATTTTACGTTTTTCGGTGTCAATACCGATTACAGTAACCTCGATTTGTTGACTCAAATGTACTTTCGTGTTAACATCCGAAATAAATTCATTTGAAATTTTCGAAATATGAATCAAACCATTTTCTTTAATTCCTATATCAACAAAACATCCAAAATTGGTGATATTATTGATAATTCCAGGAACTTTCATTCCCAATTGCAAATCTTCGAACTTCTTCAAACGTGGATCAAAACTAAAAACTTTAGCTGTAGAACGTGGATCTAAACCTGGTTTTTCCAATTCTTTTTTAATATCTTCTAAAGTCGGTAATCCTACTTTATCTGAAATATATTTTTTCAAATCAAGTTGATTGATTAATTCTTTGTTTTGAATTAAATCGTGTAATTCAACCTTCAAATCTTTCGCCATTTTTTCAACAATTGTATACGATTCAGGATGTACAGCGGAATTATCTAACGGATTTTTTGCATTCGGAATTCTTAAAAATGCAGAGGCTTGTAAAAAAGCTTTTTCACCTAAACGTGGAACTTTTAATAATTCTTTTCTCGAATTAAATGCACCATTTTCGCTTCGATATTCTACAATATTTTCGGCCATTTTTTCGCCAATTCCAGCAACATAATGGAGTAGGTGTTTACTTGCAGTGTTTAAATTTACACCAACTTTATTTACACAAAATGAAACAACATCATCTAACTCGTTTTTTAATAAATTTTGATCCACATCATGTTGATACTGACCAACTCCAATCGATTTTGGCTCTATTTTCACCAATTCAGCCAAAGGATCTTGTAAACGACGACCTATAGAAATAGCACCACGTACAGTAACATCTTTATCAGGAAATTCGTCACGAGCAATTTTAGAAGCTGAATAAACAGAAGCTCCAGCTTCGTTTACGACAAAAACTTTCAAAGGACGATCGAATGCTATGTGTTGAACCAGGTTTTCGGTTTCACGGGAAGCTGTTCCATTTCCGATAGAAATCGCATCTACATTATATGCATTTACCAAAGATTTAAGCTTTTTGATTGCTTGTGCTTTTTCATTTTGAGGGGCATGTGGATAGATATTTTCATTATGTAATAAATCACCTTGCTCATCCAATACGACAACTTTACATCCCGATTTAAAACCAGGATCAATAGCTAAAATTCTTTTTTGACCTAAAGGCGGAGCCAAAAGTAATTGATTCAGATTTTTTGAAAAAACATTGATCGAAGTTTCATCTGCTTTTTGTTTCGCCTCTTTCAAAACTTCATTCGAAATCGATGGAGCCAAAAGTCTTTTGTAAGCGTCTTTTATAGCTTCCTCAATTAACCAAGAAACTTCAGGTTGAATAGATTTTATCAAGGTATATTCAAGAAATTTGAACGCTTCTTTTTTATCAATGCTTACATTTACTTTTAAGAACCCTTCGTTCTCACCACGTAAAATTGCCAAAAGTCGATGCGAAGCAATTTTTTTAAGAGGTTCTTCGTATTCAAAATAATTTGAAAATTTTTGTGCTTCTTCCTCCTCAGTTTTAGATTTGACCAGTTTACTTTCGATCAGCGCAGTTTTTCTAAAAATATCTCTCAATCTATGGCGAACATACTCATTTTCGTTGATCCATTCTGCAATAATATCTTGAACGCCAGCAAAAGCATCTTCGATCGTTATAATATCCTGATTCAAATATTTAGTAGCTAAACCATCTAAATCGGGTATGTTATTTTGCTTCATAATAATTTTCGCCAAAGGTTCTAATCCTTTTTCTTTTGCAATTGTGGCACGCGTTTTCTTTTTCTTTTTGTACGGAAGATATAAATCCTCTAACTGAACCAAATCAAAACTTTTCTGAATACGTAATTGTAATTCATTTGTCAATTGATTTTGATCCTCTAAAGTTTTTAAAATGAATTCTTTTCGAGCAACAATTTCTTGATACTGTGATTGTAATTTTTTGATAGTAGAAATTTGAACTTCATCTAAATTACCTGTCAACTCTTTTCTATATCTCGCAATAAAAGGTATAGTGTTATCATCGTTCAAGCAATTGATCGTATTGTTAATTGATTTTTCTGAAATAGACGTAATATGTTGATGAATGTATTGAATCAAATTCATGTTAAAAGTTTGGACTTGCAAATTAGCATTTTTAATAAACATAAAAAAACAGTAATTTTTATTTACATAGGTCGTATTATTTTGGAAATGCTATTTTGTAATTTATTGAAAAAGAGCCAAAATCAAAAGGAGTTTGTTTAAAATAAAAAATAAGTAAAAATATTTTTAAAAAAAAAGTTTTGGAAATTGTTAAATTATTTCTAAATTTGGAATCAGGTAGTAGAGAGTAAGATTGATTTTTTTTAATGTTAAATTTATACACACTTGTGTAAGTTTTTTTTAAAAATCAATTGGGTTTAAGCTGAGGAGCTTAAACCCGTTTTTTTTATAGTAAGTTTTATATCTTTGAGTCAAAATATTACTACAAATGGCGCGTTTAAAACTGATCTTACCTGAATCTTTTTTATTTTCAACAACAATAGCAGTACGTATAACAGATTTAAATTACGGAAATCATTTAGCAAATGATAAAGTGTTATCTATTTTACATGAAGCACGAATGCAGTTTTTTCAACATTATGGCTATTCAGAATTGGATTTTGCTGGTGTAAGTGTGATTATGGGAGATGTTGCGATTGAGTATAAAAATCAAGCATTTTATGGAGATCAATTATTGATTGAAATAAGTGTACAAGATTTTTCACGTGTAAGTTTTGATATTGTCTATAAAATATCAACAAAAGATAAACTCATTGCAAAAGCAAAAACAGGTATTGTCACTTTCGATTATAAGAATAATAAAGTGGTTGAAGTACCAGAAAAGATAAAAGATTTTTTTCTAAACAGATAAACTTCAAAAAATAATTACGCTAATCGTTTAAGTCTTTGTAAATTTGCACCGAGTTATGAAGATTTTACCATATAAAAATTTATTTGTCGGAATCACCGACACATTGCAGCAAATTTTCTTCGAAGGAAAATATGCAGATAAAGAAGTTGAACGAACATTGAAATCGAATAAGCAATGGGGAGCGCGAGATCGTGCTTTTATTGCCGAAACTGTGTATGATTTGGTTCGTTGGAAACGTTTGGTTGAAGAGGCAATGAGTCGTCCACTTTCTCCTGATACAATTTGGGAGTTTGTTGGAACTTGGTTTGCTTTAGATCCAGAACAAACGTTACCGAAGTGGGAAGAATTTCAGAAAATCTATCCAAAAGAAGTTTTAAAAAGACACCATCAATCTTCTAAAAACATAGCAGTAGCAGAATCTTTTCCAGATTGGATGTTCGAGTTAGGTGAAAAGTCTTTAGGAAGCCGTTGGTTAGATGAAGTACGTGCAATGAACTCGCAAGCGCCGACAGTTTTACGTGTAAATTCATTAAAAACAGATCGTAAAACGTTGCAAAAAGCATTAAAAGAACGACAAATTAAAACGAAAGTTTTGTCGAAATACCAAGATGCTTTAGAATTAGAGGAGAAAACAAATATCTTCAGAACTGATGAATTTCAAAATGGTTGGTTCGAAGTTCAAGATGCTGGTTCTCAATTAATCGCTCCTTATTTGCGTGTGCAACCAGGAATGCGTGTTGTTGATGCGTGTGCTGGAGCTGGAGGAAAAACATTGCATTTAGCTGCTTTGATGGAAAATAAAGGACAAATTATTGCAATGGATTTGTACGAATGGAAACTAAAAGAGTTGAAACGCCGTGCAAAACGTAACAATGTTCAGAACGTACAAACAAAGGTTATTGAAGCGAAAACAATCAAACGTATGGAAAATTCTGCTGATCGTTTGTTAATTGATGCGCCTTGTTCTGGAATGGGAGTGTTGAAACGTAATCCTGATGCGAAATGGAAATTAAGACCAGAATTTATTGATGAGATTACAGCTATACAAGAAAAAATCTTAGCAGATTATTCTAAAATAATTAAAGTTGGTGGGTTAATGGTATATGCAACATGTTCTATCTTGCCACAAGAAAATGAACAACAAGTAGAAAAATTCTTAGCAAATCATCCAAATTATAAACTGATTTCGGATAAAATGCATTATCCTTCTGAAACAAATTACGATGGATTTTACATGGCTTTGATTGAAAGAATTTCTTAATTAAAGATTTATAAAATATTAAAAGACCGAGATTTTCTCGGTCTTTTTTATTTACTATTTTATCTTAAACCTCACTCGTCGATTTTCAAAATTTTTCCAATCAATACAATTCGTTGCAGGATTGCATTCTTTGTGTTTCAAATCAGAAAAACCTTTACCAAAAATTGTGAATCGATTTTTATTTAATCCTTTTTCAATCAAATAATTCAATACTGCATTCGCTCTTCGTTGAGATAAATCAAAATTGTATGATTCCGTTCCCACAGCATCGGTATGTCCTTCTATTACGAAATATAGCGTAGGATTTCGCTTCATTATTGATACAACTTGATTCAATTTTGGATAATCAATTGTTCTAATTTCAGCTTTATCAAAATCAAATTCAACCGTTTCCATCAAATAATTTGAAAAATCTTGTACATAATTTCCGATTTTTTCTTCGTTCAAATTTTCTTCTGGACAACCATTTCCAAAACGATTTCCTTTTACGAGCGGACATTCGTCTTCCAAATCCATCACGCCATCGCCATCTGTATCATAATCGTTGTTGAAATTTTCAAGATAATCTTTTTGTATCAATAAATTATATGGAGTCGAAATATTGAATTCAGTTCCAATTTTCTCAATTTCTTTTCTATATCGTCCATCTTTCTTACACATTTCGCCACAACGTTCCTCATCTTTCAAGAGATAATCAATTTTTTGCTTCGCCCAATAAAAGGTAATTGCTTCTGTAAATTCGCGTTGATTAGGCTGATTAATTTCAAATGTTTGAGTGAAATTTTGATTGGATTGATTTCCAATTAATTCCATTTTTTTTGGATATCGACGATTGCAATCACGTGAAACAAAATTGACAGTATTTTGTGCCAAATAGGTATTGAAATTTTTAGGAAATGTTTCGCTGAGGTTGATTTGTGCTGATTGTACTTTTATATGATAAATAGATGAATTGATAATAGCTTGATAAAATTGAGTAGTTTTTTGGTTAAATTCTTTCGGTTCGTTTACTGTAATTGGAAGAGTACCTGTCGCCAAACTAATAAAATTCATCGCTTTATAATCTAATTCTCGTCCAATTCCAAGTGTAATAAATTGCGTGTCTTTTGCATAATTTCGAAGCGAATTATAAACAGTTTCATTCAAATTCATTTTTCCATCCGAAATAATAGCTATAATTCGTTTATAATTTTTATCAAAAGGATTTTTCTGAATTTGATTGATGGCTTCATCCAATAATTTTTCACCATTCCCACTTAAAGAATTAATTTTTTGTAATGCAAAATTGATATTTTCTTTTGTTGTTAATTGCGATTTTTTGAAGATTAAATCATTTTTTGTCGAATAAATCAGTACATTAAATTTATCTGTTTCATTTAATTTAGGTAAAATTTGATTCATAAATTTTTTGATGGTTTCAATTGGTTGGTTCATCATCGAACCTGAAGCATCTAAGACAAATAAAAATTCGCGTGGTGTAGTAAAGTTTAAATTGTTTTTTCCTGGATCTATCGTTCCTAAAATATAATCACAACCATTTTTGGTAAAGGTTTCAATTCCTGTTTGTAATTCATTTTTTGTATACGAATAAAGAATGTTTGGAAGTTTAGTTCCAGTAAAATCAGTTGAATAATTTCCTTTGTCATCAAGATGGAATTTTAAATCGGAAGTGATTTTTGAAATGGGAAAATTTCCAGAAAGATTAATTTTTGAGTTAATGTGTTGAGGATAACCATTTAATTTATTATTCCAACGATTAATTTGTGTGAAAGATTCAGTTCTTTTGACGATAAATTCTGGAAAAGAAAGTTGATATTTTAAATTATTTTCTTCAACAATTTTCGAAACTTTTAGTTGAATTTTAATTGTTGCATTCGCAGGAATTTTTCCTAAATCTAATTGCAAAAATTGATTGTTTTTCTGAGTTTTAAAAACAGTTGATGCATCAATGTTTTTCAATTCTTTTCGAATATCTACGATCGATTTGGATTGAATTTCAAAAACATTTTCATTGACTATAGCTTTTAACTCATAAATATTTTGTGAAACTTGGTAAGGATAAATAAATTTGGCCGAAATTTCATCTTCAGATTTGTTTTGGAAATGATAAATGCTACTTTGATTTCCTAATAAATGATGAAAACTGTAGTTGTTTTCGAGTTTAATTGCTTCAATTTTTTCAAAATCGTCGTCATTTTTTAGTTCTAAATAAGGAAAGATTTGTTGTGCACAACAAAATGTATTCAGAATTATAAAAAAAAGTAAAAAATGTATTTTTTTTGGGTTCAAGTTGATGCTTTTAAATATGTCAATGTAAAGATAATGAAACAATTGATGTGTTGTTTATTTACTTTATTGCTAATATTGATTTTGTATAAAAAATAAATAAAGCAGCTGTTAATTTTAATGGTTAAATACAAGGAGTTATTTCTTGAATTTAAAAAGATTGGTTTGAAAATTGCATTAGTCCGGATTTAACAAATAAGTTAATTAAATTTGCACTTTATTTTACATAAAAGATGAATTTTAATTTCAGAGAAGTTGAAAGAGTAGAAAGTATTTCTGCGAAAGATTTTCAGAAATATTACGTAAAACCTCAAAAACCAGTTGTAGTAGAGCGGATCACAGAGGATTGGCCTGCCTATGAAAAATGGAATTTTGAGTATATAAAACAAGTTGCAGGAGACAAAATTGTTCCTTTATATAATAATGATCCGGTTGATTATACGAAAAAAGTAAATGAACCTGTTGCGAAAATGAAAATGTCTGAATATGTAGATTTATTACAAAGTAAACCTACTGATTTACGTATATTTTTATACAATTTAATGAGTCAAGTTCCGCAATTGCAGCAAGATTATAAAATGCCAGATTTGGGATTGAATTTATTCAAATCGATGCCAATGTTATTTTTTGGTGGAGAAGGTTCAAATGTGTTTATGCATTATGATATCGATTTAGCGAATATTTTGCATTTTCATTTTGCAGGAGAAAAACGTTGTATAATTGTACCGCCAGAAGATACAAAATACATGTACAAAATACCTCATTCGGTTATTTGTAGAGAAGATATTGATTTTGATCATCCTGATTTTGAGAAATGGCCAGCGTTGAAAAAAATTAATCCAATGGTAGCCGATCTTAAACATGGAGAAATGCTATATATGCCTGAAGGTTGGTGGCATTACATGAAATATTTGACACCAGGATTTTCGATGAGTTTGCGTTCGTTGGCTCACAAACCAAAAAATTTATCAGAAGCGATTTATAATATTTTTTTGATGCGAACATACGATAATGTAATGCGTAAAATGAAAGGTCAGGCTTGGATTGATGAAAAGAATGAACGCGCAATCACAAAAACGAATAAATTAATTGCACGATAAAATAGTTTTATAGAAAATTTTTCTAAATCAAGGAATGTCTATTGAAAGATGTTCCTTTTTTTATTCTATTCACTTAAAATCGTATAAATCAATAAATAATTTATTTTAATTATACTAAATTTAGAAAGATATTTGCAGAATATTTTTCTGAATTTTAAGTAATATGATCACTAAAAAAGGAAATTTTTGGGCTTTATTCCCTTTAATCATTTTTATACTCGTCTATTTTTCGGCATCTACCTATTTGAACGATTTTTATACTGTTCCAGCTTTGGTCGTATTTATGTTAGCTTTGGTTATTGCGTTTGTTCAATTTCCTAAAGTTCCTTTTAAAAGCAAAGCCAAAGCGTTTTGTAATAATGCAGGTGAAGAAACGATCATGCTAATGATATTAATTTTTCTACTTGCAGGTGCTTTCGGAAGTTTAGGAGCAACAATTGGCGCAGTAGAATCGACAGTTAATTTATTTCTGAATTACCTTCCTTCATCCTTTATTGTAGCTGGATTCTTTATGTTATCATGCTTTATTTCGACTGCTTTAGGAACTTCAGTAGGAACAATTGTAACAGTGGCACCTATAGCGGTTCAAATGGATAAAATGATTCCAGGCTCTATGCCAATTTTGTTAGGAGCTGTCGTTGGAGGTGCAATGTTTGGTGATAATTTATCGTTTATTTCCGACACTACAATTGCTGCAACACGTACGCAAGAAGTAAGTATGAAATCTAAATTTAAAACAAATTTTCGAATAGTAGTTCCTGCAGCTATTGTTTCGATAATGATATATTTTTCAATTTCTCAACATTTTGATATTTCAAATTTCAAAGGAGAACAGTTAGATTTTGACTTGATTTTAGTTTTACCTTATTTGTTAGTTTTCGCTCTGGCAGTTTCTGGAGTTAATGTTATTTGGGCTTTAATCATAGGAATTATCTCGTTCATTGGAATTGGATTATTTTATTCTGGCATTCCAACTGTAACATTAATTTCTGCTATTAATGAGGGTTTCAAAGGTATGTTCGAATTATGTATCATCTGTTTAGTGATTGGCGGAATTGTTGGAATTATTCGTTTGAATGGTGGGTTAGATTTTATCATTTATCATTTAACGAAAAATATCAAAACAAAACGTCAAGCAGAAATGAGTATTGCATCACTTACAGCGTTAGCAAATGCTTGTTTAGCGAATAATACAATCACAATTTTAATTTGTGGTAAAATTGCCAAAGAAATTTCTGATCATCATAAGTTAGAAGGCAAACGCGTAGCGAGTATTTTGGATACAGTTTCGTGTTTTGTACAAGGAGTTTTACCTTATGGTGCACAAGTATTGGCAGCTGTTGCTGCGGCGAACGCTATTTCGAATGTTGCAAAAGTTTCTTCGATAGATGTTTTATCTAATTTATATTATCCATTTTTGACGGGAATTTGTACGCTTATTTTTATCTTATTTTTTCAACCAAAATCAATTAAAAAATAGATTGATGTAGGATATTCATTCGTCGGATATTATTTTATAACTTTGTAGACTGAAATTTTTTAAGATGAAAAGAGTTGTCGTAGGACTTTCTGGAGGAGTAGATTCAAGTGTTACAGCCTATTTGCTAAAAGAGCAAGGCTATGATGTGATCGGATTATTTATGCGTAATTGGAACGATGCATCAGTAACGTTGGAGGATGAATGCCCATGGATAGAAGATAGTGCAGACGCTTTGTTGGTAGCTAAAAAATTAGATATTCCTTTTCAGGTAATTGATATGTCTGATTCGTACAAAGAACGTATTGTAGATTATATGTTCAATGAATACGAGCAAGGAAGAACACCAAATCCAGATGTATTATGTAACAGAGAAATCAAGTTCGATTTGTTTTTGAAAACAGCTTTAGAACTTGGTGCGGATTATGTTGCAACTGGACATTATGCACGAAAAACATCTACAATTGATAAAAATGGGAACGAGATTTTTCAGTTATTAAAAGGAACTGATAACAACAAAGATCAATCTTATTTCTTGTGTCAATTGTCGCAAGAACAATTAAGCAAAGCATTATTTCCAATTGGAGATATAGAAAAACCAGAAGTAAGAAGAATAGCGCAAGAACAAGATTTGGTGACAGCTAATAAAAAAGATTCGCAAGGACTATGTTTTATTGGAAAAGTAAGTTTACCCGAGTTTTTGCAACAACAATTAAAACCAAAAGAAGGTGTAATTATAGAAATTGCGAAAGATTGGAACGGATATAAACGCGAAATCCCAACTTTTACAACGAAATACGAAGCATTAGAGTTCGAAGCTAAAGGATTTTCTTATAAACAAGAAGACGGAGAAATTGTAGGTAAGCATCAAGGTGCACATTATTTTACGCGTGGTCAACGAAAAGGATTAGGTGTAGGAGGAAAAGTAGAACCTTTGTTTATCATCGATACAGATGTTAAGATCAATGTGATTTATACAGGTCAAGGAGCAGATCATCCTGGATTATTGAAAAAAGCTTTATTTATAAAAGAAGAAGAAGTGCATTGGGTTCGCGAAGATTTAGCACTTAAAACGGACGAAACAATGGAAGTTATGGCGCGTATTCGTTACCGTCAACCTTTGCAAAAAGCTATTTTACATAAAGCTGAAAACGGAATGTATGTAGAATTTGAGCATCCTCAATCGGCAATTACAGAAGGTCAGTTTTGTGCTTGGTACAAGGAAGATGAACTTTTAGGTTCTGGTGTGATTAATAATTAGAATTTAAATTATTTTATATTTTCAAACGCTCAAGATTTACTTGAGCGTTTTTTGTATATCATAATTTTTGAAATATGGTTGTAAAGAAGGAATATTCTACTTAAAACCTTGTTAAACTTCAGGTTGATGATAATAAATCTATTGCGAAATAACGAAAAATGTAGTTATTTAGCATACCAATTTTTATCAAATGAAAAACGTATTTTATATCATGATGATTAGTTTTTTAACATCGTGTGCTGCAATTCATAATGTACCAACTTCACAAAATCCGAATAATTTTATTCAACCCAATACAACAAGTTCATTTGTTGATCAAAATGGTAATTTTTATCCAGATAATTGGTTGAAGTCCTATGGAAAACCACCAATGAATGCAAGTAGAAGGGATTATTCGCTAATGAAAATTGCAACAGAAAATAATTTTCAAAATCAATTAACGACTTACGAAGAATTACGTCTTAATAATATTGAAAAAAGAGTTAAGAATAAAAAACGTGTTATCATTTTTGTTCATGGAATTGACAATGATTATTTATTTAGTTTAAAAAATTATAACAAAGCCAAAACCTATATGAATCTTAATTCATCAACCGATGAGATAATCAATTTTTATTGGGACGGGTTGGTGAACGAGAGCCTTTTTGGTGCAGCAAAAGTATGGGTTAGTGCAACAACAAATAGTCAAATGGCAGGTGTTTTTGGGTTGCGTAGAATCTTGAATGTTATTCATAATAAAGACGTTTATTTGATTTCGCACAGTCGTGGAGCTTCAGTCGTGTTAAGTGCTTTGGTGAATCCTTCTTTGCGAGGAAGTGAGATAAAACGTGCTAAAAATGCACATCATGTTGATTTTACAAATGCCGAAATGTTGAAAGAAAATAACAACAAAATTTATAGTATCATGTTAGCCCCAGCAATTGGGAAGATTGATTTTACCACAGATGCAAATCAATACAAAACTTTTTCTACTCAACTGAAACGTATGCATATCACGATTAACAATACAGATTATGTGTTAGGAAAGGGTAAGACAGGTTTCATGTCTCGCAACTTGATTGCGACTGATTTTGGATTTAAGAAAGATTTGTTTGATGAACTCTCAAAAAATTATACGTTTTTAGAAGAAACGGATTTTACAGGTCAAGATTCGCATGAATTTAGAAAATATATCACCAATCCAAAATTTATTTCGATTCTGAAAGCGTTCAAATTAACAAAGTAAAACGAAAAGCGAAAGTCGAATTTCGCTTATTCATTTCGTAAATCAAAAATCTAACGTTGTCATTATTTTTTAAATTCAATCACCTCTAAATTTTCAATTTTACCATCATTCAATTCAAAACGCAACATTGTACGAACTTTCTGAAAACCATGCTTACCAACAGCACCAGGGTTCATATGAATTAACCCCAATTGTCTATCAGGCATAACTTTCAAAATATGAGAATGCCCACAAATAAATAATTTTGGAGGATTTGTATAAATTTCTTGACGAATAGCAGGATTATATTTGCCAGGATAACCACCAATATGGGTGATCCAAACATCGACACCTTCTAAGGTAAATCTATTGTTTAGAGGAAATTCTGCACGCGCTTTATTATCGTCAATGTTTCCATAAACAGCACGCAACGGTTTTATTTTTGCTAATTTGTCGGTAACAGAAATATCTCCGATATCCCCAGCATGCCAAATTTCGTCTGCTTGTTGCGCATATTCCAAAATTCTATCGTCGATATAAGAATGCGTGTCCGAAAGTAAAAGAATTTTCTTCAAAAGGTTGTATTTTTGTTGTTCAAATTTACAACAATTGCGATATTTTTTAGAATTAGCATACAACGGAAAAAATTATTTTGGTTATCAAATCCAACCCAATCAAATTTCGGTTCAAGAAGTAATCGAAGATAGATTGTCTAAACTATTAAGAAAAGAAATTTCGATAGTTGGTGCAGGCCGTACAGATTCTGGTGTTCATGCCAAAAAGATGTTCATTCATTTTGATTATGACGAATTATTGAATAATGATTTAATCAAAAAACTAAATTCTTTTTTACCAAAAGATATAGCCGCTTATCGCTTATTTTTGATGGATGATGAAGCGCATGCTCGATTTGATGCGACTTCGCGTTCGTATAATTATTTTATTTCACCCTTCAAAGATCCTTTTGCGTTTGAAAGTGCATGGATTTTTAATCGTAAATTGGATGTGGAAAAAATGAACGAAGCAGCAAAATTGTTAATTAAGCAAGGAGATTTCGGAAGTTTTGCTAAATTACATACCGATGTGAAAACCAATATTTGCGATGTAAGAGAAGCATTTTGGCGAACAAATGAAAGTAATCAGTTGGTTTTTAAGATTACTGCAGATCGTTTTTTGCGAAACATGGTACGTGCAATTGTTGGAACATTGGTTGAAGTTGGATTAGGAAAAATTTCTATCCAAGATTTTGAAGAAATTATTGAACAAAAACAACGTTCTTCAGCTGGTGCCTCGGCTCCTGCGCAAGGATTGTATTTGGTAGATGTTCAATATCCAAAAGAATTATTTAAAAATGAGTTCAAATAACGAGAATACATCGTTTGATTTTAATGGATTAAAACGTGTTTTACAAATTGGTGCACAAAGCAAATATTTATTTTGGGCCGTGGTTTTTGTAGCAGTTTTTAGTGCATGTTTTTCTGTTTATCGTCCGTATTTAACGGGAAATATTATTGATGATTACATTCAGACAAAAGATTTACCAGGTCTAAAAATGCAAATCGTAAAACTTGCTTTAGTGTTGGTTTTCGAAGGGATATTGTCATTTTTCATGGTTTATTTAGCAAATGTTGTTGCACAGCGTGTTATTCGTTTGTTACGCGTTCGTTTGTACAATCATCTGATCAAGTTTAAGCTTGGTTATTTCGATAAAACACCAAACGGTGTTTTGGTTACACGTTCAGTTTCAGATGTTGAAACAATTGCTGAGGTTTTCAATGATGGTATTTTGGTAATGTTGGGAGATGTGCTAAAGATCGTGTTCATTGTATTTGTAATGTATTGGATGAATTGGGTTTTGGCTACTGTGGTGATTATTATTCTTCCGTTAATGATGATTATTACACGTTTGTTTCAGAAAGCATTGAAAAATGTGTACCAAGAAGAACGTACGATTGTGGCGAAGTTGAATACATTTGTACAAGAGCGTTTGACAGGAATGAATATTATTCAGGTATTTAATCGTCAACAAGCAGAATACAATAAATTTGTTTCAATTAATAATGATTTAAAGAAAAATTATCTCAAAACAGTTTTCTATTTTTCACTTTTATTTCCTGTTGTCGATATTATTTCGGCTTTAGCAACCGGTAGTTTAATATGGTTTGGAGGATTAAGAACAGCAGTTTATGGAGATGTTTCGGTTGGTGATTTAATTGCCTTTACACAATATGTAACCTTATTAACAGCGCCTATGCGTGCAATTGCAGAGCGTTTTAATACCATTCAACGTGGTTTAGTTGGAGCAGATCGTGTGTTCAAGATTTTGGATGATAATCAGACTTTACCGGATAATGGAAAAATTAAATTGGATCATGTGAAAGGAAAAATCGATTTCGAGAATGTTAAATTTTCTTACGTTCCGAATAATTTGGTGTTGAAAGGAATTTCTTTTTCTACAAATCCAGGAGAAAAAGTTGCAATTGTAGGTGCAACTGGAGCAGGAAAATCAACGATTATTAACTTGTTAAGTCGTTTTTATGATATTGATTCAGGCACAATAAAAATAGATGATGTTGATATTTATGAAATGGATTTACAGAATCTTCGTCATCATGTAGCGGTTGTTTTGCAAGATGTATTTTTATTTAATACAACCATTTATGATAATATTGTTTTAGGGAACAAAGATATTTCGTTGGAGGAAGTACAGAATGCCGCAAAAATTATCGGGATAGATCATTTCATCATGTCATTGCCAAAAGGTTATTATAGTGAGGTAAGCGAGCGAGGTTCTACGCTTTCTGTTGGTCAACGTCAATTGATTTCGTTTTTGAGAGCGTATATTTATAACCCAGAAATTTTGGTGTTAGATGAAGCAACTTCTTCGATTGATACAGAATCAGAAGAGTTAATTCAGAAAGCGACCGATAAATTAACGCAAGGTAGAACGTCTATCATTATTGCGCACCGTTTAGCGACAATTCAGAATGCAGATAAGATTATTGTAATGGATAATGGAATGATTGTTGAACAAGGCACACACAGCGAATTGTTAGCAAAGCAAGGGTATTATGCTAATCTTTATGAAGTTCAATTTTCAAAAGAAAATTAAAAAATAATAAGAATAATTCGTTAGATTTGTTTAAATTGAACAATCAAACAATATTATAAACTTTTAAACTCTAATTAAAATGAAAAAATTATTTTTAGCCGCTGCAGTATTAGGTGTAGTTTCTTTATCTTCTTGTAAATCTGAAAAAGAAAAAGTAGCAGACAAAGTAGAAAATACGCAAGAAAATGTAGCAAATACAGTACAAGATCAAGTTGAAGCAGGTAAAGAAACGATGGATAAAGTTGCAGATGTAGCAAAAGATTTACCAACTTTCTCTGATCCTAAAGTAACTGAATTTGTTACCAAATACAACCAATGGGCTGCAGATATGAAATTAGCAGCAACTGCAGGTGATGCAAATAAATTAGCAGAATTAACAAAACAATCAGTTGATTTTTCAAAAGAATTACAAGGTTACACACAATCTTTAACAGCAGAAGATGCAAAGAAATTACAAGATTGGACAGCTGAAATTCAAAAACAATTAAATAACTAATAGGTTGTTTTCAACTTTATAAGCTCGGATATATCCGAGCTTTTTTTATGATTTATGATATAGATTCATAATATAATAATCCATATCTTTATCACAAAAATTTATAGATATCAATTTTTAAATATGACATTAGTACAATTACAATATGTGCTGGCTGTTGCTGAGCATAAGAACTTTACAATTGCTGCTGATAAATCCTTTGTTACTCAACCAACGTTGAGCATGCAAATTCAGAAATTGGAAAAAGAGTTAAATATTGATATTTTCGATAGAACTTCGCATCCAATTAAGATTACACAAATTGGAGAAAAAATTGTTGCACAAGCCAAAACAATTTTAATGGAAGCTAATCGAATGAAACATCTTGTTAACGAAGAAAAAGGTTTGTTAGAAGGTGATTTTGTGATTGGAGTTATACCAACCGTTTTACCATCTTTGGTGCCATTGTTTTATAAAACTTTTCAAAAAAATAATCCGAAATCAAATTTGATTATCAAAGAATTGCAAACGGATAAAATTGTAAAAGGAATAAAAGACGGCTCATTAGATTTTGGAATTGTCGTTTCTCCATTATTCGAAGATCAACTGATAGAAAGACCTTTATATTATGAACCGTTGGTAGGTTATGTTCCAAATGGACATCGTTTAGCGGGCAAAGAAAAAATTAATGAAAATGATTTAGACACTTCAGATTTATTGATTTTACAAGAAGGTCATTGTTTTAGAAATAATGTATTGGCATTATGCGATACATCTAATATGAAAAACCGTCCGATAAAATTGGATTCAGGAAGTTTCGAAGCTTTGATAAAATTAGCAAACGATGGATATGGAATGACATTGTTACCAGCGTTGGTTGCAGATGATTTATCAGATGAATATAAAAAGTTTGTAAAGAATTTCGAATCTCCAGTTCCTACGCGAGAAGTTTCATTGATTTTTCATCAATCTCAACTGAGGGATTCTTTTGAAAAAGAATTAATCAATACAATTCAAGGTATATTGAGAGGGAAAATATTTTTAGAAAAAGACCAAAAAATGGATTCGAATATGGTTTCGTTACCTAAAAGATAGAGCAACTATTTATTTTAAGCATAAAAAAAGCGACTGATAATTACACTGCCCCCAAAAAGTTAGACACTTTTGGGGGCATTTTTTATGACAAGAAAAGTAAAATATGGTGTAGCATT
>NZ_JACALO010000038.1:0-34242 GCF_030328185.1 Empedobacter sp. 225-1
TGCCAGATTGAAAGTATTTTCATCATTTGTTATGATCTGTATTGTTGACGCAACGATCCGCATGTTGATGTATTTTATGTTAAGATCAATAAGTCCCCAGTTTGGATAATTTCGATCTTCTGGTATGTTGTAGATCTCGACAACATCACCAGCGTTAAGAATGATTGAAACTTTCGCTTCACGCTTATAAGGTATAGATGTCATTTTAAGCGTCATTTCACCATTTACATAAATTCCAGCAACAACGGATTCGATCGCCATTTCGCGATCGCCCCAGTTATCCTCGTAGTAATATCGCGCCTCGCAATCGCCTTCGAAAAAGAAATCAAAAGTTCCAGATTTCAAAATTTCGATAGTGTTTACAGTATCATTGTTTATTTTGATGTTTGGTTGATTCAATGTATCTGAGGAATCGAAAGGTATCGGAAAAAACCCGTCAGAACTGTCGGAATAGTTTAGATGTGTATTCGTCCGTATTTTACCGACTTCAGTGCTGTCTCCTTCAACTTTTTCGTATTCAGTAGAATTTGGATAAACAATAAAATCTTTCGACATATCAACACCAGTGTATGAAGTAAGACCAGCATCTTTGATAAGCTTATCCAAAAGATAAGAAACACGCACCGATGGTTGTGCAAAGTCAATATTGTTATGCTCCGAACCATTAACGATGTAAGAATTCAACCCGCCGTAGTCACCTATCAAATACTTATAAGGTAAATCATTTGACCATGTTTGTTGTATCGTTGATGCATCCTTTGAGTGCATAAGTTCGGTTAATTGAATTGTTTTTCCAAGTGTTGCCTTTTGTATGTTATCCCAGAAAAATTTGGAATTATCCGAAAGGTTTAAATAAATTTTAGTTTCAGTATATTTTTGAATTATGATTCTGTATTTACCAATAAAATAATCATCAATATAAACGTCACCATATATAAGACTATACGGTAATGATGAGGTTAATTGTAGTATTGAATAACCACCCAACGCACTAATATTATACGGTGTTCTTTCCAATTCAATCACACCAGAATATGGCGTTGTGATGGTCGCCAGTTCACCGACTTCGTGATTTGTGATATTGATGTTTGGCGTCTGGTCAACGGTGATAAATTGCTTTGTGTTATTTATTAAAATTTTCAACATGAATTAGATTTTTAATGAAATTGTATAATTGAAAGTTTTATCATCATAATTGATAACCATGTCATTTGATGGTGTGTGCATGCGCTCCCACTTTTCGCCATCTTTTACATAAATTTCATTTGATAATGCTAAATCGCTTAACAAATCCAGATATCTTTTATGTATTGTTGATTGAAGTGTTATTTGCTTCGTATGACTTTGGATGATGTCATGTTCTTTGACGGGTTGCGTTCCGTTAAATGTGTATCTGCTATTAATCAGTTTTGATGTGTCATTTGCTTTGATGGAATAAGATTCAAAAAGCCAAAACGACCAGCCACCAAAGCAATTTCGCCAACGGACAAACTTATCATTTCCGTTTTTGTTTCGTACCCTTTCAATATGAACTTTATAGTTAGAATCTTTTATTTCATCCGTACCAACTAGTTCAACTAGTCCAGATAGTTGTGACATGTAAATATCATTATACGACCATGTTGCAACGTTATAATGGTTTAAATACTTTCTGTCTGCTTTGATGTTCAAGTCCCTCAAAGTACCTGGTTCTTTTCCGACCGAAAGTATTACTTTAATAGGTGTTGTTGTGGTAACTGAATTGTATTTATGTCGAATAGATACGCTATAAAGTGTATTATTATCCGCGCCAAATTTCAATTCTGGTGATGAGGTCGGAACAATTAATTTCTTCAGAATTTCAGCTAAATCATAATTGAAAAATTTTGACATAGGATAAAAAACCAGATCATAATTTTTACTATTAATAGTAATTGTTATTTTCAATTCTGTTATGTCGTTTGCGTCCGTTATATTGATTATATAAGGCGATAATATATATATAATGTCGTTAGCTATTAAATTCATTTTTTATGCGGTTTAGTAATTGTTGTGATACCTTTTGAATAAGGATCTGTTTAAATTCATTTTTTATAAATAGAATCACGTCTTGCGATTCCAACATCAAAAAAATTTTATGCGGTATTCGTTTTGCTGTTGTTCCTTCTTTGGCTATTTTCTTCATAATCGCAAATGCAATGCTTTTGGCTTCATCGCCACTTTTATGCAGTTTTCTTTGCACCCAACCATGAATTGCGTCGAATGGTGGCATCTTTCCCGCGCTTCGTCCTTCATCTGCCCAATTAGCATAAAACTGCGCCCAAACTTCCACACTTTGATTGTCATCGCTTCGTGCTTCCAATGATTGCGATAATCGACCCGTATCATTTACATTTTGTTGCGCAAGTTCTGGACGTAAAAATCTATCAAAAACCTTATCAATTGTTGTTTCAATTTCCAGTTGTGTCAATAGTTCGTTATTCATTGTTATAATTGAAAGTTAATTGATAACCGATGTAATTATTATCATAAGTGGCTTCATCTATCATCGTAATTGTATAACCACTAAGGCTGAAGGAACAGTCAAACAATTGCACCAACTTTTTCAATTCTTCAAACATTTCTTCATATTTTAGGACGAAATCTTCTTCTGGTTGATGCCCTAAAATCTCACCACCGTTATTAAAACCTAGTAATGTCGGCATCACAAACAGAAATGTCATTTTATTGATGAGGTTGAATGATGGTAAAGTTCCAGATGCTTTTGTTCCAACTTCAATATTGTCACCCATTCCCAGTTGCATCAAATGATAAGTTGCATTTGTGTCTATTTGCACAGTGTTTGCGCGTGCTTTGCTTAATGGTTGGTAATACTTTACCTTAGTGTTATTGATGTTGTTGTAGCCATCAACAATGCGTTGTATATCGTTTCTAGTTTTCATTGGATGTTATTTTTTCTTTTCGATGATCTTGCGGTAATTTTCCGTTATGGTATTATTTACTTTGGTGTAGTAGCTTAACCAATAAATTTGGTGATACGGCAATTCAGCCAGCTGTAACGCCTTTATATAATCGCCTTGCGCTAATTGCATAAGTTCAACCATGTAACCCAAATTTTGGAGCATGTGCGCACCCGCTTGTATAAGGTCAACGTTTGGCGTGTCGTCACTTAAATTCTTTCTCAAATCCATCAATTTTGTCAATTGATTTATCATGTATTGCCAGACACCAACGACATAATAATTATTTGAAGGAACATCAATTTTTGACAGTTGAAGGTATTCTTTGACCTTATCAATTATTGCTTCATCATCATTGTCATCTAGTTCGGTCAATGACATAACAAAATTATAAGGTGTTAATTCCAAATCGATGAGGTTTTGACCTTTTATTTGTTTAATTTCTTGTATCATAATTAATTATATAAATAACTATCTTAACTAGTTAAACTAGTTAGAATGTAGAAAAACGCTTTGCAGTACCTTTTGATTTGATATGATTGAAATACACGGCATAACGAATGGCATCTAGTGTGTGGTTATATTTATCAACTGGTGTTGTTGTGTTTTCTTTGTCAAGCCAGACATAGTTGTTCAATTCTGCAATGATATTTTTTGATGATGGATCAACGATTATTTCAAAATCTTGCATTAAGGATATCCCAGCCGTAATTGATCCCGCGCCTTTGATGGCTTCGATGATATTATTTCCTTTATATCGTAATTCATTGATTAATCTATTTTCAGCATTATCCGCAACAATCAAAGATTTACCAGCATAACTATTGTTTAGATCATATAGTTGTTGAGTGCTTAATGCTTGTTTGACAAACATTTCTTTGACATATAATTTCATATTTTTTTTGTCGATTCCTACTTTTATCAAAGTCGAAGGATCGGTTGAGAATCCAAAATCTTGACCGTAAATAATCGTGTTGAGGTTTTCGTTAAAGTCACCTAACGACCAATTGTTATATATAACACCTTCAGCCTTATTTAGCCATCCACCCATCACCGTATGTGTATATTTTTGTGGATTGGTTATTTTGATATTTTCAACTGCATTGATAAATGATTCGTCAAGATTTTTAATATTATCCAGATATGTTGTGTGTATATAACTAACGTTATTTTTATAACCGTTATAGCCAGCATCAACACCATTTTCAATGAAAAAACGCTTATATATCCAGTGTTCTTTGGTTGAAGGATTCAAAATCAAAATGACTTTATTTTCAACACCTTTTTTACGAACGGATAAATCAATTCTATCAAAAACTTCTTCATCAACCAGTTCTTCAGCTTCATCAATTACAAGTATCGAAATACCTTCCAATGATTTTAAATTTGCTGTGTTGTCCTTTGATGATGTCTGTATCCCGCGAAAATAAATGACATTACCGTTTAACTTATTTACTATTTCTGTCTTTGTAACTTCAAAAATATGTTCCAGACCTAACAATTCAATCTTTGATGTAAATTCTGGTATGATAGACAAATGTGCTGAGGTCAATGTTTTTCGAAGAAATAATATTTTTCGATTTTCTTCAAGAATTAACATGCATAATAAAGTGGTTATGCTGAAGGATTTTCCCGAGCCACGACCACCAGTGCAAACAAAATACCTAGACTTTTTTGACAGAATTCTTTTATACTTTTTATGAATTTTAATCTTCTTCATCTTCGTCGAATTCAAGCATGTCGGATATTTTGAAAGGCATTCCACCCGAAGTGATATCCGTTTTATTTTCCATCCTATCCGTCCATTGATGGTTGCTTTTCAAATTCATAATAGCAACACCCGCGTGTATTTTTCCCTTTTTTGCGTTCGTGAAACAGTTTGCTTCACATGTTCGTTTAAGTTTCTTGTGCAGTATTTTTAGGTGCTGAAATCGTTGTATTAAATCATCGTATATGTCTAAATAAATCCCTTGTTCGTTTGCAACTTCACCAATAAAATCAAGTTTATTTTCTTTAGCAATTTTGATGGCTTCACTAAATATTTTTATCGCTTCGTCTTCGTCATATTTTTCGGCATTCAAATTTCCTATCATGGAATTCGAAATCTTTTCCTTTGTTTCTGGTGTGTGTACTTTGCCAGTGCGTCCGTTGTTTTGTTTTTTCTTTTGCTGAGGTTCTTTATTCATATAATATAAATAGTAGAGAACCAACTAAAAGTGAAGTAAAACAAAAAGCACCATCCAATAGGGTGGTGCTTTTAAAAAGTCTATTATTTTATATTAATTCAGCTGACAACGAAGAACTGTTTTTCCGCCGATTGTGGAGCATTTCCCGCAGAAATAATCTGTTAGTGTCGCAACTCCTAAATATTCGCATGTTTGGCGTTGTGAAAAGAATTCAGCATTGTCTTCTATAACCAAATATTTGTATTTATTCATTTTCCTTTTTGGTTTCGATTTCAGTGCTTTTTTTATATTTTCTGAATTTGATAACCACTGAAGATTGTTGATGTTGTTGTTGACCTTGTTTTCGTCAATGTGATCAACAACAATTATTCCGTCGTGTTCCAGCATATTTGATGGTAACGTGATGTAAAGCATAGCATAAATGCGACTTATTCGTAAACGTGATCTTTTGAAATTAACAGTTTCATAGCCGTTGGTGTTTAATGAGATTTTTCGATCTTTTCCGTTTATCGCGAAATTAGTTATTTGACCTTCTGGTGTCATTTTTAAAGACACTTTTTTTAACACTTCAATAGTGTCATCTATAACACTTTGTTTCACGCGTTTTGAGTGGTTTTGGCGAAGGTATTTAACTATGCGATAATATCTTTCAATTAATTCGTCTTCGTAAAGGATATGCAATAAATGAACTTCTGGATCACCATATTTGTTGATGATTTCTAATCTACTTTTATAAATTTCGTTTGCTTCTTTTTTTAATTCATTTTCAATGTTCGTTTCTTCGTTAATAGGGTTCTTTAGTGCGTTTTGCATCTTTTTATATTTTTTTTTTCTGGTGTCACCGTTTTGTTTTTTTTTTTGGTGACATGTTCAGCATAACTAAATGCCGTATATATATATATATATATATAAATAGTAACTAGAATTAAAAAAGTAAAGTTTTTTTCAAAAAAAGTTACTATTTATTTTCACTAAAAAAATTAGTGCTTAATTGTATAACTGTCTTTTTAACTTTTTCAGTTCTTCATTTTCTTTGTATATTTTTTTATTAATTTTTTCAATTAAATGATTGTCAGTTGATGTCATTAATTGCATCGCCAGACCGATTATTTCATCCTCTTTTTTGAAGATTTTTTGTTCAATTGTTTTCATTTTTTTATATTTTTTTTTTAGTTGTTATCATCTGCCATATTATCAAGAACTTCTTGACGAATGTCATAATATTTATTTTTTAGTTCGTTTTCTTTCATCATCATGTCATAACATTGAATATCTGATAATTCTTTCCTTTTAGCTTTCAAAGTGCCATTTTCAATTAATTCATCATATTTTTTATTATAAATAATGTCATATTGTGGTGATCTTTCCATGTCTTCAATGCTTTTATAATTGCAAAAATTTTCTTCATCTTCCATCAAACTAAAATTGATAATTGATTCAAATATTTTATTGTAATTCTCTTTGCATTGACAATGAATGAAGGCGTTTTTGATTGCTTTTTCTTTTCTTTTCTTTTTTTCTTCTTTTGTTTTCGCTTCTTTCATTTTCCAAACTTGATGATCAAACTTGATTTTTGCAATTTTTGATTTTACTAACTTTCCCATATTTTTAATTTAATATTAATTTTTCTTTTAATGTTTCGATTACTTTTTGATAGCCACCAAGTAAAATAAGTGTTGTTATTTCTTCGTTTATTTGGTTATTTTCAATGAAACTGTTTCCCAACATTGGAAATAATTCCGCAATGATTTCTTCTGTGTTTTCTTCTATAAATGTTTTATTTTTTTCTAAAAATTCTAATCCTTTATCGCTTTTGATGATTTTTAAAAATTGGTCACCTAGAGGTGTTTTATATATTTTTTCAATAGGCAATCCAGTTGCATCATGTATTTTATAAAATAATTCGTGATCACTATATTGATTTGATTTAGAAATATTTTTATCATCAACTATTTTAGATAGTTCAACTAGTTGAGGTTGTAAATTATCATCATCATTTGAAGTATGTGAAACTGTTACGGCTGATTCTGGTGCTTTAAATTGCGCTAATGTGTTAACTTCATTAGTTGATGCGAATGTGCGCTTATTATCGCTGTATATTGCTTCTAATTGTTCAGTTGTATATACTTCAATGTTACGGATGTCAATTGTGGTGTCACCAGAATCGATGATCGACATTATTTGTATTCCTTCAACCAACTTTTCAAATTCTGATATCAATTCATCCATATTCATTTTATCAAAAGAAATTGAACCGATGTAAGGTAATTTCTGATTATCATTTAGGTTATTGTATAATTTGAAAACACCCCTTAAATTGTCAGCATTTCCGTGTGTTTTCTGATTATTATGAAAATCAGTGATGTATAAGCAATTATTGATATATCGAACTTTTTTTAGTTGGATTAATTCTTCCAATGCTGTTGTGATGGCTTCTTTACTTCTTCCGCCAGTTTGTGCGCACATTTCATTTATTGAAATCTGGAACGCACCTAAGGCATTCGATGATGGTGATGTCATTAGCACCAGAAGTAAATGATGTGCATCGGCACTTATTGGTGTTGTGTTTATTTCGGCAATTTCTTTCATTCTTACATATCGGAACTTTTCATTTTCTCCGATGGTTTCATTTTTTAGAATTCTGTTACCAGTTACTTTATTTGAAGTGGTTTTATTTGATTTTGATGGTGTTTTATCAAATCCTAGTATCTTTTGTGCTTCGTAATAAATTTGTGGTCTTCGTCCCGCTTTATTGATGTATTTGGCAATTATTTCTTCGGCTTCTTTGTTGGTTATTGTATTTTTCATTTTGAATTATTTATTTAAGTGTGGGAATTCTTCAATGATTTCATTAATTCTTTGGATTTCCTTTGCTTTCCATGTTCTGTCGACTAGACGCTTATATAAGGTCAACAATGAAATACCGATCATTTTTGATAGTTCAGTGTCGTTGTCAACTATTCGTTTATCTACTCGCATTTTAGCAACTATATTGGTCAATGTCGTAACATTGTATATCGTGGTTTCTTCTTTCATTTTTTCTCTTTAATTATAAATAGTGGTTTAAATTAAAATTTCACTTTTTTTTGAAAATAATTAATTATTTATACCACAATCATACCTGACAATTTTTGAAATTACAAGGTGAAATGAAATTTTTTTTATTTTTTTTTCAGATTGGAATTTTTGTAAAGAATCGTTAACACCATTACACCTATAGACTAAGATATTTTAAACCCAGTAATTGAAGTAATTTCCTAATTATTTAATTAATTAGAAATAATTAAAAGGTTAATTAATTGGAATTAGAATAATTGAATTAGATAATTGTAACTTATTGATATATAATTTTTTATAATTAATCAATTAATTGGTAATTAACTTTAATTAATTAAATAATTAGAATTGTAATTACAATTAATTAAAACAATTAATTAATTAATTAGCTAATTGATTTAATTGAATTAGAATTGAATTGAAAGTCACTGTTTATGAGGGTTTCAATTCTTTTACCCTAAATAGATAAATAGATAAATAGATAAATAGATAATAAAGATAAATATATAATAAGAATATAAATATTATTAAATATATTAATTAAATATTATAGCGCGTACGCAGAATTAATTGGAATTGTATTTAATTATTTTAATTATTATCTGAAGGATCTTTTATAAAAATGTTGCTTCGCGAAGTAAGAGATTAAAATATTCTAAAATATATATTAAAATTCTTCAATCTATTTTTAATAGGTTTTAAGCTATTATATTTTTAAAATTATACATATATACCAATTTATTATAAAAATAGCTTAGAATTAAAATAAAACATATTAGCGAAGCTATTATAAACATATTTTATATTAAATATTTTCCAATCTAATATTTATTTAAGGATTTAGGTATAATTTATCCAATCTGGTGAAGGAAAAGACACAACGGATGTAAGAAGTAAAAAAAAATATATTCCAATTCCAGTGAAGAAACCAGCGCGAGTAATTACCAATTGAACTAAATAAAACATAGGCGCGTTGACATATAAGGATAAATATAACCTAGCATTGCGCATTTAACCCATTTTTTAGCTATTCTGGTGACACTTCTCAATTTTTATGATAAAACATTAGTGTGGAATAAAAAACGTCGTTAAAACTCCTTATTTTTATTTTTAGTTGTTTAAGGATTGAGTGTTTTTTATTGATAAAAGTTATTTGTTAAATAGAAAAAATCTATGCCGTGAGTTCTGGATGTCCACTTCGTAGCCATCACTTTTGTTTTTTTGTTTTGTTTTTTCCAATCTCAATGGAAAGGGTGCAACTTTTTGAAAAATTGAAAATCTTGTATTTTCCTTATAAACTTTTTTCGCTTTTGTACTTGTTATTATTAATTTATTAATAATAACATAATACTTTTAATAACAGAACTTAATAACAATACTTAACCAGTGTTTTTTTTAGGTTAAAAAAGTCTTTGGTGATGTGGGTTACAGAGGATTTTTTTTTGATGACCTGCAACTTTTTGGAAAAAACCTACAACTTTTTGGAAAAAATAAAACATTAAAACCTGCAACTTTTTGGAAAAGGTGCAACTTACAAATTTCAAGTTGCACCTATAATTTTTTTACTTATCTTTGTGACAAAGTTACAACCTTATGAACGAATTATTTGAAAATAAAAACATCCTTCAAAGTCATATCTTTACAACATCCAGATATCAGTTTGACGTGATCGAAAAGAGAATCATGTACGAAGTGATTAACGGAATGCAAGGAATGCACCACGCAAACGAAGAACCAACACCAGAAGGTAAGATTTATGACAATGTGATCATCAAATCAACTGGTGATGGTAATTTCCGCATGAAATTACGACTAGACAACAAAAAATATAATTCAACTAAGATTAAAAATTCTGCGCGAGCATTGATGCAGAAGACAATTGAGTGGGAAAGTGACGGCGGAAAAGTTATACATTTGAGGAACTTCATTCACACCGTTGACATAACAACATCAACTGGAACAACGACACTTGATTTCACAATGAACAATGAAATCTTTCATTTGATGTTTGATTTCTCAAAAGGATTCAGAAAATACGATTATATTGTTGCTCAATCACTTACATCACAATATTCGATGAGGTTGTATGAATTGATTTCCAACACCGAAAAAACACTTACATATTCCGTTGAACGTTTACGTCAAGTTCTATCATGTGAGGACAAATATGTCGGTAACACTGGAAATCTGATCAAAAAGGTGTTAGTTCCAGCACAAACTGAATTGTATAATTTCGCACCATTTTGTTTTGATTATCATTTGATGAAACAACCAAACGGTAAAATCACACATGTGAAAATCACACCATTGAAAAATAAAAATGTTCCAGACGTAGCCAAAGACAATGAAATCGCCCGTAAAACTTCATTACAATGGTCAATTGGTGAAGAATTAAGATTGTTTTTGCAAAACAAATACGGGTTTACTGATACAGAACTAAAAACACATACAACCCTTTTAAACGATCTTCGTAAATTAGTACCAGAAGATTACATAATAAACGAAATCAGTGATTCTGGTCGTGCTATTGCGGACGCAGAAACGGCAAAAGGGTACATCATAGGAATTTTAAAAAGAATGAAAAGTAAAATAGTTAAATAATGGCAAAAGTTATCGCAATCGTAAATCACAAAGGCGGAGTAGGTAAGACCACAACGACGTTGAATTTGGGTTATTATCTGGCTGGCAAAGGAAAAAAAATCCTTTTTGTTGATATGGACGCACAAGGTAATTTGAGTGAATGGTGTGACCGTATTATTACCGATTACTCGATCAACGATGTATTCAGTGAAGACAAAACGATCAACGATGTTACATATCCCGTCGACGGAAATGATAAAATTAATATCGTTCCTTCTGGTGTAGAACTTTCAACACTAGATATCACAATAGGTGGTCAAGTTGCCCGCGAATATATACTTGCGGATGCACTGGATGTTGTAAAACCTAAATACGATTTCATATTGATTGATTGCCCGCCAGCGGTAACAATTGGAACTATCAACGCATTAACGGCGTCGGATTATTACATCACGGTAACACAAGCGAATAACCTTGCATTACGTGGTGCAGAAAAAGTAACCGCAGTCATAAACAAAATGATGAAAAAGGTAAATCCAAATTTAAAACATTTGGGTGTTCTGGTTTCATTTTTTGATTCTCGTCTAAGCTTGAATAAATCATTTATAGAAACTATCTTTGAAATTTACGGAGATAATGTATTCGAATCAAAAATCCGTAACAACATAGCAATTCAAGAAAGTTCCGTTGCGATGATGTCAATATTTGATTATTCACCAAACAGTAACGGTGCAAAGGATTATGAAGCTTTCGGAGATGAAGTTGTTAAACGATTATCAAAACAGTAAAATCATGACAAAAAAAACATTCAAATATAAAACACTTGATTCATTCCTATCAACTAATGATGATAATTCTAATGAAACTAATTCCAATGATTTACCGCCACAACTAGATGAACTAGTCGAACTAGATGAACTAGTTGAGGTTATCCCAGACGTTAATGTTGGTGTTAAACTTCCGCATGATCTTATTGAAAAGGTTCGCGATGTTTCATATCATTCACGAATCGAGATACAGACAATAATCGCTGAAGCATTGCAGACGTATGTCGACAAATACGAAAATAGATACGGCACAATTGGAAAAAGACCGATCAAACGAAAAATCAGAAGGAAAAAATAAGTTTTAAATTATGCTAGATTATAATTCAAAACTAGACAAAATTTTGTTGTGGATGAAAAATTTCGCCACAACAAAAATAACAGAACAAGTTGAACCGTTACCAGCTGTTGACATTTGTTATTATGCTTTCAATGATGTTGACGCAACAAATGCTGAAGCAATTAAAAATTTTCAAAAAAGAAATGAGGCATCTGTCGGTTTAACTAATTATCAAGAAGCGTATTTATATATTGAAAAACTGGTACATGATGGTTATATAGATAATATAAATGTTACTTATATAATAAACCTTAACGGAATAATGTTCATTGATTCTGGCGGTTATTCTGGTCAACAAAAATTGAAAGATTTGGAACTGAACAATGAAATGAGAAAGGAACGATCACTGAAACTAAGTTCTAATGTAATTATCATTTTAACGGTTATCAGTGTACTTTCTGGTTTATGGTCTGGTTATCTTACATACGTAAATAATGATAAGGATAAACGCTTATATGATTTCGAAAAGAAACTTGAAAAATTGGAAAAGGAAAATTCCCAACTAAATGAAAATATCAAACTGGAAAAATTGAAAAACATAAAACCACCAGTTGAAAAATAAAAATGTCCGTTTTGAATATCCAATCTAAGACCATTTTAGGGTGTTTGATGAGGTTATTTTAATCAAAAACATTTATCCAAAACGGCACTTATTAAATATCAGTGTTTTAACACATTTCAAAAAGGTGTATAATACTAATTATGTTAAATAGGTAAATTATTATATTTGCAACATAGTATTAAAACAAAATGACTATTCAAAAAATTAAAAAAAATAATGTAATATGAAAATTTTAAACACGATCATCGTTCTATTCTTATTTTCGATATGTAATGCACAGAATATACCAACGGATTCGAAAAAATTTAATAATTTAAAAATTTATCTAGTATCGGAAGGAAAGGATAAACGCATAAAAATGGAAGAAAAACAGAGTTTTGAATCTAATAGTGAAATAAGTGTATTTGCTTCCGATGATGGATATGGTCTAATGTTAAAAAGTAATTACCTTACTGATGGTAATAGAACATTCTTTTATATAACAGCATCTAAAAAAATAGGTTCTGAAAATGGTTTAGACTGTTATTCGTTATATACTGAAGATAGCATCATTAAACCAACATTTAATGCTTGTTATTCTAATGATACCAATTTAGTTGTGGTTCAATATTTTCTAAAAGAATTGATGTTTACATTTAAATAATTTAAAATTTACGGATTTCCGATAAAAACAGATAAAACAAATCGCGGTGATGGAAAAAAAAGAGAAGGAACGGAATTCCTATCAATATTCAATGATCTTTGAAGCACTAAAAGGGTTTATCATGCTCGACGGTTTCCAGTACCATTGTATCAATCACAAAATGGAAATATACAATATAAAGACAGAACGGTTTTTAGTACCTAAAAAGAACAATTACGGATCACTTCAAGTCAATATATGCGAATTTGGGAAAATGCGATCACGATCAATAACAAAGCTATACGCGGACACTTATTTTGATGCTGGTCAAAAATACATCATTGATGATAAAGGATTCCCGATAAAATCAGAAAAAACAAATCGCGGTGGTGCTAGAATTAAAAAATAATTATTATATTTGTGTACCAAAGTGGTACACGTTAATTGAAATAATAAAAATATGATAGTAATAAGCACGCGCGAGTTTCGCGAAAAACAAGGTCAATTTTTGAAAATGGTTAAAGAAGGTGAAGACGTAATCGTTAAATCACGTGACAATGGTAGTTTTAAACTTGTTCCAATTTCTGAAGATGATACATTGATGAGTAAAGAAGATTTTTTCAAAAAACTAGATCGTTCATTGCAACAAGCAAAAGAAGGAAAAACAATCAAAATAGAATCTAGTAATGAATTGAAAAATTTAATCGATAGTTTATAAATGTACACGTTAGAATTTACACATGATGCCATTTCTGACATGAAAAGACTGAAGAAGTCAGAACCGCAAGCCTTAAAAAAACTTACAAAATTACTCGACGAAATTACAAATCACCCAGAAATTGGAACTGGACATCCTAAGCCGTTAGGAAGCAACCGCACTGGTCAATGGTCAAGAAAAATAACGGATAAACATAGATTAATTTATTCAATAGATAACGATAAAATTATTGTTTTAGTTATTTCAACCTTCGGACATTACGACGACAAATAAAGCCACTTTTAAGTGGCTTTATTTATGTCTTTTTCAGATCATTTTTATATTATTAAAAAAAACAGTTGAAATACGTGAACACGTAAAATTTATCAATTAAAAAGTTTTTCTTTTGCAGAAAATTAAAAATATGAATAATACAACACCACCAAAAAAGAAAAAAAACGGTTGTATGATAGCTATTTTTGTTATCATTGGATTCTTTGCTATAATGATTAGTATAGCTTTTATTAAAGATGCTTTGATGTCACCAGAAGAACGTCAAGCACGTGACGAAGCAAGGGCAAAGGAACAAAAAATTTCGGATTCGATTAATAAACAGAATGATGCATATTTTGCTATGAATAGTAAATTTAGTTCGGCTATTGTTGACGCGGAAATGATGTTACAGAAATCGTTGAAAGATCCAAAAAGTTACGAACGTGTAAAGGTTGACAAAGGATTAACCAAAGATAGTTTGATCGTTATCGATATCACATATCGTGCAACAAATTCTTTTGGAGCATATTTACAAGACACTAAACAGTTTACATACACACTTGACGGTGCATTTGTAAAAGCTAATTAAAATTAAAAAACCACCTATCAAATTGATAGGTGGTTTTTTAATTTTAACGATTCGCAAGTATTAACAAAATAACAATGATTAAAATAACAAAAGCGGGTATTAATATTTTACGATTAGGATCACCTTCTTTAGTTTCATTTATTGCTTCATATAAAAAATAAGCAATAATACTTATTATAGAAAGTATTAAAATTATTACAAATCCAAACATATTTTATTTATTTAACTATTTATTCAGGTTTCCAAGATTTAATAACATAACGTCTCGCGGTATTGTTTTTCTGATCTATTATTGTTAACGCGAAAGGTATTCTAGTTCCAGTCTTGAAACGTAATCCTAAAACTAGGATATCATAATAATAATATCCAATCCCTCTAGAATCTTCAGATATTGTACTGAATGGTATTATAAATTTTTCTCCATCTTGGAAAAAAATAAATTGTTTTTTATTGAGATCACGAGTTATTTGTATTTCATCAACATTATAACAACCTGTTTCTATATTTTCTCTATCATAATCTAAATCACAAATTTCATTTATTTTATAAAAAGATCTTTGTGAAAAACAATCAATTGATATAATTAATAAAAATATTATACATAAAAATCTCATAAATCAGATTCTTTTATTTGTTTAATAATACTTAGAACGGTTTCTTTATAATTTTCCTTAATATAATCATTACTATAAAGTTTTTTAGCAGTTTCAGAAATGTTTATTATTTCACCAAACACATCTTCATTAGTTAAGTAATTTGTAATATTAGTTTGATAATCTTTATCGTTTGTTTCTAGGAATTTAGATAAATTCCATTCAATATTACTACAAATATCTTCAATTATTTTTTTATTCATTTAATTATTCATTTTTACTAATATAGAAATCTTTTTTTATATAAAATTACGTAAAACCGTAATAATCCATATAAAAACAAAAGCCACTTATCAATTTGATAAGTGGCTTTTTAAATTCAAAAAAAAATACAATAAAATAAGTTTCAAAAGGCTTAATAACCCCCTATTATTATAATATATATAGTAACTAATTATCGAAAAGTCAATTATTTTATAAACTTTTCGATAATTATTTTTAGATATGTTCCTAGTTTGGAAACAACTTCGCCAAATTGTTTAAGGATTTCGTCTGAAAAGTGACCAGCTAAGGCACAGAACGCATAAACCACTTCGGGTGATAAATCCATGTAATTACCTAAAAAAGTTCCAATGATCCAGCTGACAAAGACACCAGTCAATAATGACGTTATGAATTCTAATTTATTTAATCTTTTTTTGAACCCAGCAACAATTGATCCTATTAAACCAGCAAAAAGAAATATTAAATCTTTTCCGTTTAATGGAATTTGTTTCAAAAGTTGCAAAACTTGTGTGTATATATCATTCATTTGATATTGTTTTATTTATATAAATAACTAGTTCAACTAGTTTGAATAGTTAGATATTATTTTTTATTTTTTCGGTAGTCCCAGCGTCGACCTTTTCCACCTATGTCGTAATGAACGAATGTGTCATAAATACCGACACCACCGTTATAAATTAAACCCTTTCCAATAAGTTCAATGATGAGGTTATATAATTGTTTAGGTGTAATTTTTAAAGGCTTTAAATCGCTTGCTTTTCCGTAAATATGTTGACTATTAGCAACACCGCCTTCAGCTTTGTTATGTGCTGGTGATCTGTAGCCAGAATTTATCTTTATTGCTCCAGCATTGTCACGAATTATTTGTAAATTTTTAACCAGTTCTTTCAAATTAGATAACACATTTTCTGGTGTTTTTGCTCCGTCTTTTGATTCGAATTCGTTTAAATTAAAGTTAGTTGATAATTTCATCAATTGATGAGGTTTTAAAAAAATGGTGGTTTAATTACCACCATTATTTGCAGTAATTTTTTTACTGTGTATATTTTTCCCATTCAATGGAATCTTTCAGATCCCAGTATTTGGAAATAGTGTTCTGGATGTGTTCTGTATAATCAAAAACAAACTTTTGAAAATCATTAAAAGATTCGAACGTATGATATTTTGTGTTTGTTTCATCACCTATTTTAATTTTAATAGGTTTGAATTCTAAATCATTTTGATGATTGAATAAAGCAAAATCATAATAGATTTTATAGTTTATTTGATTTTCTGAAGACAACCAAACTATATCAGAATCCAATTTAAAACCTTTTAAAATTTCGTCAGAACACTTTTCATTATAATAATTGTTAATTGTGGTTTTTATGGTTTCAATTGCTTTATCACCCACAACCAAAAATTGTTGATATTTATATCCGTTATCAATTTTGGTTTCATCAAAACGAACGATAAACGTGTTATTAATTTTATTGAAGCACTCAAATAATTGAGTGCTTTCTGTGCTATAAGTTGTTACTATTTCCATTTTATGCAAAAGTGTTAATTGATAAGAATGTTGATGTTGGTACAAGATTTATTTCTCCATCAAACGCAAGACGACATGAAATTCTGTTTCCTTTACTTGTTTCAGTATATATATAAAACATACCAGCACCCGCGACATGCATATTACCAGAACAAACAAAAGTAAACACATCACCAACATCTGCTGGATAAGAAATATAAGTTTCATCGCAATATTTGGTTGTTGATGTTGCACCATTTGAAGAACTAGACCCGACTGGTGTAATATCCATATAAAGCCCATTTGCTACCGATGGAATATAACCAGAATTATAGTAAGCAATGGCTTTACGCTTTGAACCGTCTTTCATTGTTACATTTAGACCGTCAGAATAACTATCTTTAACTTTAGTTGTATCTATACCATCCATCCATTCCATACGGTTACCATATATATTTTCGTAACCCATACATTTTGTATTATTCAGCCTCGCAAGTGTAATCGTTCCGTCAGTTCCTATTTTTTCATACCATGAACCCGTTGATTTATTTTGTGGATTAACGGTGTCTCGCATTCCAGTTATTGTAGTGTCACTAATTGGTTTGTCTTCGTAATAATCTGAATAACCGTTTTGACCTTGCGAATTTCGATTCCCGTATTTTGCCAGAAATAAATTTGCCACGTATGAATGCATCGAATAATTTGCAAGTTTCATTTTTCTTGTTGTTGCGTTTGTTCTAGCTACTTCAATAGTCATGTCATTAATGGGAATCGCAGATTTTGCAACTGACTGGTACAATGCATTATTGTTAAGCGTTGTTTCGTATTCTGCCATCAAAAACGGTTCTACTTTCACCCATTCTGGTTCGATGTCAAAAATTGATGTCGATGTCGTTAAAACTACTTTGTCAAATGGAATTGTATTCGTCAAAGTAAAGTAAACCCATTCTGCACCAGCTGGAACATCCAAGACGTAATACATACCATTCGTAAATGTCACATCTTCACTCGGAATAATAATACTTTTTAAAAGTTTTCCTTCAGCATCGGAAATCATTGTTATGATCTCTTTTGATGAAACGATTTCGGATTTCATCATTGGGAATCTAACTTGTTTGTAACCTTTTATCCTAACACCGTAACTATGATGATTATAGTTTGATTGTGTCAAAGATTCTGCA
The DNA here is from genome assembly GCF_030328185.1 of Empedobacter sp. 225-1. Lineage (NCBI taxonomy): Bacteria > Pseudomonadati > Bacteroidota > Flavobacteriia > Flavobacteriales > Weeksellaceae > Empedobacter > Empedobacter sp. 225-1. The sequence continues at coordinate 18,236 of NZ_JACALO010000038.1, forward strand.
ATTGTTTGTGCTAATGTTACAATCTTATTTTTATAGTATTTTAATTCGACTGGCGCAGCTGCAATAGCTTCTGGAGTTAAAAATGATTCTACATTTATAACATGTGTTATTGCTTTCTTATCATCTGGTTGAGGTTTAGTAATATTTGCACTATATAAATGATATTTCTTTTCGTTTTTCTTATCGTTTACACCCTTTTGGAAACAACCACCCTCATAAATAAACACATCACCATGCGCACCCGTTTTCACGTCTGCAACTGTACCGTCTGCGAACTTATTGAAGTCCATGTTGTCAAGTTTAGCAATAGACATAACGCCGTCAGTTGCTTGTTTTCCTAAACATGCAAATCGTTTATCAATAATGCTTTTAAAGTGTCCAGAAGGAACATAAGCACTCCCAAATTTATAACCCGTATCATTGTCCAAGTTTGACACGTTTTTCGGATCACTTACAGTATCATCGAATTCAATTACACTGTATTCTGGTTGAACGATCAATAATTCTGGAAACAATGTTTTATAACTTGCAAATGTTGCATCGTCAAGATATTGCGTTAAATAATATGTTCCGTTTAGTCGTGGTGTTGCTACAATATTACCTAATGAATCTAATCCACCAAGATTTTTGAATTTATCTAAGAAATCCGCCTTTCCAGTTTTATCAATTCCCGTGATTCGAATATTCTCAATTGTTCCAAGTGTATCAAATAATAATTCCCAATCAATCAACGGACATGAAGAAACCAATAAGTTTTTTACTGTATTTCCATCTGGAAATTGAATATTTTCGTTTTTCAGCATTGGTAAACCTTCCAACTTTAACGTCTGTAACGCGTTCGGTAACACCATTTTATTCAATGATGATCCAGCTGGTAAATTGATAGTTCCTAACTTGTCACAACCTGGTGCAATTACTTCTTTTAATGACGTACATGCAGACAAATTAAGTGATGGTAAATTGAAATAATTTGTGATATCAATTTTAGATAATAAAGGAAATTTAGTTCCGATCACTAATTCAGATAAACCATATCTTTTTGTTGCATTTCCTAAAATTAATGTCTCTAAACTTTCAAGATTTGGAAATGTAAGATCGGTAAATCCACCCCATTGTGATAAATCTAATTTTTTGAAATATTTACCACCAAATAGATGAAATATAGTACCAACGTTTGCAACTTGATTATATGTGTATGACCATTCTGCACCAGCTGTAACAAAATCACTAATCATGGAAGTTGATTCGCGTCTTAATTCGATGTAATAATCTTTTGTAAGTACCGCACCAACTTTTGCACCAGCTTCGGAAATACCTTTCCACGTGATATCCGTTAACGTATATTCACCCGTACCATAACGCGCATCAAATAAGTCTAAACGGTTTTCGATCCACCATTTACGGTGTGACATACGTGAACCTTGCATTGATTCCAAGTACGAATACTTTGTATTGACCATATTACCGTTGGAAACAATATCAACTCCGATTGTTTTTGGTTCAATGTACTTGTGTTGTGCGTCTAAATTGTAAATTCTTTCCGCAAACTTTTCTGATTGATCCTTATTGAAATAGTTGAACAATCTATCATTAGTTAAATAACTTCTGATCGACTTATAGGCGTCGCGGATCTCGTCTTTGAATTGTGTTTCTAAATTATTCCAAAGAACGGAATCATGCCCCATATATGCGTAAATATTAGTACCAGCTGAAGCCGTTAATTCTGGATCTAATGTTTGACGGTTCAATTCCCAGTCGTATTTTAAACGTCCGTCGTTTCGAACCCCTAAGATCGTATCATTGTCGTAAAAAATGTAATACGCAAGCATTTTGTCTTTATCTGGTGAATACCAAAACGCCAGCATCGCATTTTTAACCATCTGGTCAACCGCCCCCATAATTTGAGTAAAAGCAAAATATTTACATAGATGAGGTACGTCGGCAAAGTTTGACAATTCAGACTTAAATTTTGTCGGATTATCCTTTGTCGATTTCACCCATGTAACCCATGAACTCAACAACATCGGTTTACCTAGTACACCCGTATCGTAATCATCTTGTACATCAGGGAAACGTGCTTCAAATACTTTTGCCCATTCAGGTTTTCCTAACTCATCACGAGAATCAAAATCATCATCTAAATATTTCCCCATAGGAAAATCATTGTTTAAAAACTCCCAACATTCAGTAGGATTCTCACCTTCAAATTTATCTTGAACCCAAGTTTGGTCATGATAACCATCAACGTCAGTAAATCCAAATACCTTTTCTGTTGATTTATCGTTATTCAGATTATATTTTCCTAAGAATATCGGTTTATCGTTTACCGTATTACGATAAAACATGTAACAAGGTTCTCCATCAACTGTTGTGCGCACATCATACGGTGATGTTGAATATTTTTGCACTGGTGTTGGTGATGAGGTTTGAATTAAAGTATCATTAACCATTCGAGCCATACCCGTGTTGTGTGAACTTGATGATTCCGCAAAATCTGCTTTAAGACACCACACATTTACTGGTGCTGGTAATTTTCCGTAAGAATTTACACCTTTAAATGACCATGCGGGTTTTGCACTTTCAATCAATGTTCCACCGTTACCAAATTCGTCAACTTCTGTATAAACTTTTCCGAAAACTTTAGAATCGTTTGCAGAACGGAAATAGAAACGATAATTTTTGATCGGATATGCAAGTGATGATGTACCTTGTAAACGTAAACAACCTCCAGTACATTTCATATTTAAAGATTTGTCAGAACCTTTTTTAATATGTAAAATTTCATCAACATCATAACGTGTGTTTTTGTTATTAATAGCCGCAGCGTATTTAACCGTAGACATTCCATTTGCTTGTTGACCAGTTATAATAACATAACGCGCACCATCTGGTAATGATTCAACTGTTACGTCGCCCTCAGAATCGATGATCGCATTCGCTTTATATTTCGCCATGATCTCGTCAACCGTTGATAAATCCAACATGAAAATATTTAATACTTGATCATGTGTTAAGTAACTATTGTAACATCTAGTATTATATACATCTAGTATTGCATTATCATTCCCCATTGTGATGTAAGTAGGAACACCAGTTTGATAAATATTATCACCAGAACCACGTTGTACACCACCAGATAAAACACCATTGATGTATAAGAATACCATGTCAGTGTTAACAGTTTCATATTCTGAAGCATTCGACAACGCTGTCGGCATCGATACAAATGCAATGTTGTATTCTTGTCCAGAACTGAACTTCATAGCCACTTCAGATTTACCACCAGTGACAAATTTTGCTTCTTCTGGTGTAATCACAAACCCAACCCCGCCAGACATACATGTTAGTAAAGGTTTTGTTGTATCGGTAACTTTTGAAACTTTTATTTTTGTTTGAAAAGCAAATGCATTTTGAGTTGAAGCATTATCCACCAATAAAGGCGCGTAATTAATTACCGCTTTACCTCCATTCATCAAACGTAAGGCGTTATTTTGCCATCCGTCACCCTCAAATTGGATTCCAGATAAAGTTGTTGTAATTCCTTTGTTTGACCATTCATTGCGGTTATCATCCGCGTTCGTTCTACCTTTAGCAGATAGTTTGAAGACAATATTGTCAACTGGTTCTTCAATAGACACATCGGAATTCAGAACATCAACCGTGAATGAATAAACTAAACCAGACATTGCAATTGTTGCTGGTAAAATTCCCGTTGTAATACTTTGACCAGTTGCAACACGTTGTGCAAATGCTGTCGTGATATTGGAAATCGTTTCAGTTCCTACGGTTACTTTTATATTGTTTTGGTTATTGATTGGATTATAACCAGCGTAATTGACTTTGTAGTCTTCGAATTGTCTAGCAACTAAAACAGGTCTTTGACCAGCTGTAATAATACGCCCATCATTATAATCAAATCGTGTTGTTATAATTGGTGTTGTCTTATTGTCTTCAGTAATTGCAACATCAAAATAAATTGAATTTGATAATAGTTTCACCGTGTTTGTGACTTCTAATTCTGCAACTAATTGCAAAGAATTAGCACCATGAAAAAGTGTTGTTGTAGGAACAATAAAAGAACCATTTGCATTTGATGCCGTTAAGGTTCTATTTTCAATTTCAATTCCATTCTGAAGTAAACGTAAAACTTTAGCACCAGAACCAGCCAAATTAAAAGGTACAGTAATATTTGAACCTTTTTTGAAAGTTTGTGCATAATCGAATGATGAGGTTAAACGTAATGTAACAACTTGTATGCGCCACGCAATTGTTGAAACTTGAATAGTTTCACCGTTATCAACTTCAACACGTACTTTAACGTTATTTGAACCGACTAGCATTTCATTTGTGACATCAATTTCAAACGTATTATCTGATTGTAATGTTTGAATAATTGTTTTTGTCGTTGCTCCAGCACTTATTGTGATTGTAGCTGTACCATTTAAACCAGTTGACACCGCTGTCGCTGTATCTTGATGATCAAAATAGTATTTTAATTTTACTTCGTCGCCTTGTTTAACCGTCGGGTTATCCGTTAATTTACTTAAAACAATCCTAGTTGTTGAGGTTTCACCATTTCCACCACCACCAGCAAATTGATCTGTCGTAGATAGTACTTGACCGTTTTCATCGATCAATGAAATTGAATAAATTTCCTCACCTACTTCACCAGAAACATTTAATTGAAGTGATGCACCATATTTTGATGATAACTTTGAAAATTCCGATGCAACTGCTTGTGATGCCACCGCATTTGTAGATAAAGGATCAATTGTTTGTTCTATGACGTTATTGACTTCAATGTTGACTTCACCAGCACCGTTTGGCAATACTTCAACACCGTTAACTGTTATTGATTGTATTGGTGCATCTGGCAAATCAATTCGTCCAGTGCTTGTTGGTGTAACTTCTTTGTTATTTACATAGATCGATTTTATCGGTGCTTCTGGAATTGAAATTGAGACGTTGCCTTGTACGGGTTCTATATTAATTCCGTTAACATCGATTGTTTGAATAGGAATCTGCGGAACTGTTATCGTTACATTTCCATTAACTGGTGGTATATTTTGACCGTTGATGTCGATTGTTTTTATCGGTGCATCTGGTACAACTATATTCACATTTTTATCAACTGGTTCAACATTAGAACCGTTAACCGAAATTGATTGAACTGGTGCGTCTGGAATAACAATTGAAACTTTACCATCAACTGGTGCAACATTAGAACCGTTAACATCAATAGATTGTATAGGTGCTTTTTCTGAAAGTTTTTCCCAGTTTGCTGTATCTAAATTTGGAGCAACATTTGTTGAGGTTCTACCATTAATTACACGGTACATTATACCGTTTAAAGTTCTAACAGTTGGATATTTTAAGTTTTGTTTTGAAGAAGTCCAGTTCTTAATTTGATTATTTTCAATTTTACTTTGAACTTCAGTGTCATCGTATTGTTCGAATGTATTATATTGAATTTGATATTTAGTACCGTTTTTAGATATTATCCCGAACGAATTTTCTGGTAAGAAAACACCGCCATAATTTATATAAGTACCAGAAACCGTCACAAACCAAATAGCGTTGGTTAATGAACTTCCAATCGAAGTTGGTGTAATAGGGTTGAACTGTACCGCCGTATTATTTTCAACTAATTGTTTTGTAATTTCATCCGAAGTTGTATCCAAAATCAATTTTAAAATTTCGTTTAAAATTTCACCGCTGATTTTGCGTTCGTCATTCTCATATATATGAGTATTAATATAGCTTTTTAGTTGCTGTAAAGTCATTTTTGGGTTTAATTATAAATAGTTCAAGCATGACAAAAACACTTTAAAAAGTGTTTTAACTTGTATATGAATTGTTGTATGAATAATTGAAAGAAGTGAAGGCAGATTCTTTTGCGAGTTCATCAAAGTTGACATCAAAATCAACTATTTCACGACCAGAAATATTACTAACATATTGCAATGGTGGCGCAAATTCTGGTTCAATACTTCTGAATTGAGATATAGCACCGTTATTGTTTCCGTCAAATGTGAAATCAACTAAATTTAACCCGAATTCAAATCCAAAAACTTCGACAATGCCACTAGAATGAAGTAACACGGCGAAAAATTCATTGTTTGATAAATCCTTAATCAATGATTTTGATTCTGTATCATTTCCGTATAATGGAAATTGTACAGTATGCGTGTATCGGGTTAAATTATTAGAACTAGAAACAACATAATTACCGTTAACAACCATTGATGTCGGTTGTCGGATTATACCTTTACCAACATTTGCTGGTTTTAGAATAAAACTGATTTTTTCATCATCAATTATTGAAAATCTTTCAACTTGATCTTTGAAAATAATAACAACCTTTTGTGAATATCCTTTACTTATAGTTTTCGTACATGGATTATTATACATAGATTAGTCTATTTTGTGAATAGTTGTAAAGCGTGAACCAGTTCGGTTGCTTAAATTGTCATTATTTTGATGAGGTTTAGACTGTTTAACAAATTCAAATGCGTCATGTCTATCTTTCATTACTTCAATAATGTCTTTACACATTTGGCGTCCAGTATTTGCGTAAAATTCCGCTATACTTTTGACATCTTTCAATGATGTTGGTGTACTGAAATCATTCATTTGACGAACCAGTCCATTTGCCGTGTCTTGTGTATTATTTATAATTACATATCTGGAATATATAACATAGGAAATAGCCTTTTTTAATCCGTCTATGATCATTATTTGACCAGTTGAGGTTGTATGATAGCCACCAGATAATAAAAGCGTGTTTAACGTTTCTGCATCACTCACATCTTTTGCCAGATCAAAGGTTTCAGAATCTAGTGAACGTTGAATATATGGTATGTAACCACCAAATACACCACGCAATTCAATCAATGCTTCATTCATTGCAATGTTTAATTTACCAGTGTCATAATGTTGTGCGATTGCTCCAACTTGTTTGATGTCGTTTACTGTTATATGTTTCATGTTAAATCATTGGTGTTATGGTAAATTGATGGTTAAGTATTTTTGAAAGTGTTTTTTCAATGATCCCGCGTTCAAAACTTAATTGATTCGAAAATCTTTTTTCCGCATTTACGAATGCTTCAGCTGAAGAACCAAATAATGAATTGTCACCGACACTGATTAATAGTTCTGGAATGTCAAAGGCATCAATAATGTTTTGTTTGCATGTGTTTTTGGTTTGATCAAAAAGTTTATCATCAAATTGTGGTGCGATTTGCATGACGTTTAAAGCATCTTTGATGTCTTCAGAAATATCAACATCATAGACCATCACATTATCTGAACCGTCAGCACCTAACATGTTTTTAATAACACCGTTAAATTCTTCGGCTTCATCTTCGTCTTTTCCTTTTCGTACAAAAATTGTTTTTCCCAGAAATCCACCGCGTGCCATTCTATTGTTGTAAGATGAGATTCTAAATTCCGTATCGGCATCGCTAAACACTGGATTAACCTTTGGTAAAGAATATGTATATTCTGGTGTTAAATTGATATAAAGAATTTGTCCCCTATAATGTTTAATAGCTTCAATTAAATCAACTTTCTTTCGTGGATGGATCAATTTATAATCATTGATGATTTGTGCCTTTAAAACGTCTGTATTTTGGTCAAATGTATAAAACCAGTTATCAGTGTTTTTTGATTTTCCTTTTTGTTTATTTTCGAAATCATCTAATTGAAAAATATAATTGCTATCACCGTTGTCATCAGCTTTACCAACCGCACATAAAGTGTAATCAAGTGCCTTAACACCAGAAACAACAACATCACCAGATTCGTTAAGCTTATACGCTACATGTATAAATGCTCCGTTGAAATAGGCAAAGTCTTTTCCTATACGATTAATTAACGTTGATAGTAATGTGTTTTTACGATCAACAAAAATGTCATTGTCAACACCCTTACCAGCTATATATATTTTTGTTTTGCTGGCACATTTGAATGCCGTCGGTGAATTATTGATCACGCGTTCAACTTCTTTACTGAAGGCATGATTGACACCATTTATGAAGTAAGGTTTTGCACCAGAAGTCAATGAAACTGGTGTCTTATGCATTTCAATTAAAGTTGTGCGTGCTTTCATTATTTAGATGTCTTTTTTCTAGTACTTTTTTTCTTTGGTTGAGGTTCTTTAATTTCTTCAACTAGTTCAACTAGTTCATCTAGTTGTGTCGGTAACACTTTGAATAACTTCTTTCTATCTTCTACCATGTCAATTGTATTGAATTCATCAACCGTTAAATAAGCATTGACAAATTCATTCGTTAAATTGTCATCATAGCGTCTTATTTTGACACCATCTTTGGCGAAATATGTTAGAATGATATTCTGTATTTTATATAGTTTAAAATCTTGTTGCATAGTTTGATTTTTATTATAAATAGTTCGTATTTCATTCATAATTGAGCATGAAGTGCATGAAGGATAATAACCATGAATATTGAAATACTGTTCTTTGAAGTGAAAAATGAGATTCTCATCGTTAAGAATCTCATTTATACTATATTGTGTTAAATCAATCATTTAGATTAATTAGTTATGCACCAGTAGCGAATAAAGCGTCAAAATCAGCCATTCCGTCACCAGCACCAGAAGCTTTGTAAACTAATGGAAGGAAACTTTCTTCACGTCCTTCACCAGAAGTTAATGTCACAACTGTTGCACCAGCACCACCAGCCAAATCAAGTGTGTAGTCACCAGTACTAACACCGTTGTCAATTCCGTATATTTCAATAACAGAACCGATCTTCATTGCTACAACATAGCGTCCAGTATCTAGTGAAGTTAAAATTGCTTTCATGTCCTCACCCGCTCCAATTGCTAAAATGTTTACATTATGTACATACTGAACTAGTCCATGTTCAGAAGTTGTTTTGTCGACCGTTCCAGACACCCCAGATCCGTTTGCTGGAAATTCGAATTTATATCCAGTTTTTGAAGCTTTCAATGTGAAGGTTACATTGTGTTGACCTTTATCACCAGTTGAAAAAGTTTTTGTTGAGGTTGCAATGTCATCTTTGTTGATGATCACAACTTCTTGCGCGTAACGTTTTTGAATGTCAGATCCGCATCCTACACTCATTCCGCCCGCTAATTTTCCGCAAATATTTGCCATTATATTATAAATTTTAGAAAAGTAATTGTAAATAATACACAACCGTAATTTTTAGTATGTTACGGCTGTGACTATCTTGACTAGTTGAACTAGTTAGGAAATTAAAGCATAATCATCTAATGATAAGGCAACACCAAAATATGTCGCTAAATCAATGTAGATTTTTTTATCTTTTTGGTCGAAGAACATTTCAAATTCTTCAATTCTGTCAGCTGTTGGAGTTCCGACAACTAAGTTATCTTTTGATGTGATTAAGGCTTTCAATTTATTAGTTTCACCTACTGCATTCATTGAAAAATCAATTTCTTTGTGAACTTCTACATTGATACCGAACAAAGTGAAATTATCAATTGAAAAACGTCTTGATGCTGTTACTTTCTCACCGTCGATAACATTTACATCGTAAGCACGTGTGTCGTTTAATGAATTGAAATATGAAACCAATTTATGAGCCATTGCACGTGTCATTTTGATCACTGCTTTTGATTCATCAAACCATGCTGATAAAACAATTGCGTCATAAGCTTTTGCCATTGCGTCATAAATTTCTTGTGCTGTTGCTTCTGCACCAGCTTTTGTAATAGTGATTTTTTCACCGCTACCCGCTTCAGCTTGTGCGAAATATCCGTCAGCACCATTGATCAAACCAGATTCGTGTGATGTGTCACCTAAATAAGCTTGACGCCATTGTGCGCCCTTCAAATTGTTTACTGCTTGTTCTGTCAAGAAATCAATATAAGCGTCATAATCTGGTGCTTCCAAAGGATTATCCAAAGTCAATTTCTTTTGATTCCAGAAAATCATGAAATCTTGATCAAGGTCTTTCATACAGTATGAGTGTCGACCGTTTAATTCGACTAAGTTCCATTTTCTTGTTGAATATCTTTCAGTGATCACACCGTCATTCATCGCACAATTACCTTGCGACTTAGGATATTGACCATAATCAACGGATTTGTCAATCACTGGAACAATTTGTCCGTTGTGAACGTCTGTAATTAATTGGTGTGATTGAATTAAGTCTGTTACACCGAATACTTTTTCGTAAACAACTTTATTGAAGTTTACTTTATCAGCTGTCGTTAAATTCTGTACGATCGCTTTTATAGAATCTGCAAATTTTGCCATTATTATTTGTTTAATTTTCGTTTTAAATATGCAAGTGATGCACTTATTTCTTCATCAACTTGTGTGTGTTTAGTATTTACAACCGCTTCAGCTGAAGTTGCTGTTGATAGTTTATTTTTAATCTTTTGAAGTTCTTCAGCATCTTTTTTTAATGCTTCGATTTCTGCTTTTAAGGAATCGTTTTCCGCTTCCAATTCAGCGATCTTTTTTTCTAGTTCAGATTCGTCGTTGTCTTCTTTTTCTACTTCAACAACTTCTTCTGGAACATCAAGATTTTCAATTTCAACTTCTGGTTGAGGTTCTTCAACTTCTTCAACTTTTTCAACAACCGAAATAACTTGACCGTCTTCGAATGTTATAACATCACCATCAAATGTGATGACTTCACCTTCTGGTTTATCACCGTCAATGGTTGCTTTGTCACCTTCTTTGATTGTATCTGTTACTTTCAAATCTTCGAAGACTAACGTGTTGCCAGTTGCCGTTGCAATTTCTTTTTTGTTGATTGGTTGTGAAGTGAAAAAATCTTTCAATAATTGAAATAATCCTTTTTCGTCTTTTACCATGTTTTGTGTAATTAATTTATTTACGACCGCATGTTGAGGTATTGCGGTCGGTGTCGTGATTCCTAGTGCGTCACATTCTTCGGGTGTGAATGAAGTGTCATTCCCCATATAATTAAGTGCTTCGTCACGTCCTATAAAAGTTCGTGATGAATAGTAGTTTGCTATTTTTAAATCAATCGTTCCTAAATCACGCGCAAGTTCTTTCAATTCTTTTGCGTTACCAGTAACACCATTATACAATGCATTGTGAACAAATGGCTGTGTATTTCCTTCAACTGTTCTAGTGTCACCAGCCAGTAAAATAAGAACACCAGCGGATGCACATTCACCACTTGCATTGACATGTATTTTTGCTTTATTCTGGATTCGATATTGATCCAAAGTTTGAACAATTGAAAAAGCTTCATCCACTTCACCACCAATGGTGTTTAAAGTGATGTATAAATCTTTTCCTTCAGCTTCTTTTAAATGATTTAATATAGATTGATTATTGATCGGTTCATTAATACCGATATCACCAATTAAATGAATGTTAAACATATTAGATAGTATAGTTGAGGTTTGTTTATTTATAAATAGTTATCGGAAAAGAAAAAATCATTTATTTTTTCCAGAATCGACATATTTCTTTATTCTGTCTTATTTTCAATGAAATAATACACCCACATTCACCGCATATTTTGCCATTTAAGGAACTATCTTCTGTATCGGTATATCTTAGCATTGAAATAGGTTCATCGTTGAAATTTGGACACCCTTTGCATGTGATGGTTCTTTCATCAATAATATCTGAAGGAACATTTGTACTGGTTAATGATTCAACTAAACCAGCACCACCATTTGCGGTGATGCTTTTTAGTTTTTTAATTAATGATGAGGTTTTAGAATTAATATTTTGATTCATTACGGATCTGATAATTTAGATTGGAAATTGAAACACCAGCCTTTGCACCGTTAGATGTTCCAGCGAATGTTGCTTCAGCAATTACACTGGCTAATGTTTCATAGTTAATTTGCTGTGTTGCTGTGTTTTGAATAGCTTGACTAGTCGAACTAGTTAAACTAGTTGATGAGGTTGGTCGAATAGCTTCAACGGCATTAACACCACCCATCAATGTGACATCGGCACGGCTGAAGACAATTTCACCGCCATGAACTGGTAAATAATCAACTGGTGTGTATGTGTTACCGTCGCCAGTATAACCACCGATCGATTTTCCTTTAGTTTTGGTAATTTTTGCGACTGTCTTTAAACCAGACGCTAATGATATACCCGCGTTTATCATCCTTAAATAATGGTTAGGAACTGTTTTGTCAGATAATGAAGCGGTAAAGGCTTGATAAGTATCAATTGTAGCACGTCCGATTGCCATTGCCTTATAAGCTGTTGAACTTTCATCGAATAATGCTTGTGCGTTTCCTAAGGTTTTATCAGTGTTACTCAAATATTCGTCATTGCGTTCTTTATCCATTTCATTTGATTGCTGGCGGTATGACAATTCGAGATTTTGCAACGCCATTTCATAATTTTCTTTACTGATTTTACCTTCTTCATATTGTGCTGTTAACTGTTCAGTGTCGATTGCTTGCTGTTCCGCAAGTATTTCTTTTTTTCGTTCCCATTTAGTATTAAGATCAGTTTCTAGTTCTAATAAATCGGCTTCAAGTTTCAATTCTTTGTTTAACAATTCATCGGCATCATCTTGTTCTTTTTGTGTTTTTAGAATCTCTTTTTTTGCGTTTTCAGTTGTGATGAGGTTTTCAAGTTCTTTATACTGAAAATCAAGTAATGTTTCGGCTTTTTTTGTTTTTTGGATTTCGTCGAATTCAGCCATCAAATCAGTTATTTGAGATTGTTCAAGCTTTTTGTCTTCAACCAGCTTTTGAAGCCTATTTTCTTCGGCGGTTCGTTCCAGATCAAAACCAGTCATTTTTGCGTCGTAATCTTTTTGAATGGCTTCTTGTTTTAAATTTCCTATTTTAGTCAACCTTTCAATTTCTTGATTAACCAGATCAGCATTTAGGCGTTTGTTTTCATCCAGAATTTGTTGATTCTTTTGGATTTCGTTTGCGATTTCTTGCTGTGCTAAACTGGCTTTAGCCTTTGCCATTTCCGATGCATATTTTTCTTGTTCAGATAAAGCATTTGCAAGTGTGTCTTCAGCCTTTTCAACCTTTTCTTTTTTTTCCTTTACCTTTTTATCTTTCTTTGCTTTTGGTGTGTCTTCTGGTTTGTCCTTTGGTTTACCTTTTTGGTCTTCTGTTGAGGTTGTATCACCACCAACGGTTGAGCTGTATTTAATGTGTTCTATTTTTCCGTTAAGGGTTGAATTAACGGCATCATTGAAGTTGTCTTTGATATTGGATGCACCAGCTTTGATTGCTTTTCCGAATTCTTTATAAAATGATGCAACACCAGACGCAACCTTTGCACCATCCAGTGTGAAAATACCGTTGATAATCGTTCCTAATGATGAGAATTGATTTACTAATGATTTTAGAACTATTTTAATAACTTCATATTGATTTTTAAATGTTGTACCAATACCAGCGAAAATTGCACGAACTAGCATACTATTGTTGTACATGTCAATCATGCTATTCGTAAATTCAACAACTTTTTTTATACCGATTAACATTGCATTGAAAAATTCCTTTTTGATGGTAAGTGTAAATTTTTTGAACCCATCATCACCAACAAATAAGGCATCCGCCAGTGCATGTTGAAAGTCTTCTTGCGCTTTCATGGCGTCCATTGTCAATTGTTCTGTTTCGGTTAGACCTTTTTTATTGTTTTCTAAACCGTCATCAATAGATTCTAAAATCTTAGTGAAGCCCCCAGCGTCCTCACCCATTGCGCCGAAGACATTCGCAGAAATTTTTTGCATATCACCAGCACTTACACCCGCTTTTTTGGTTTCTTCGGAAATCATTTCAAGTGCCTTTTTGGTGGTTATACTTCCATTTTCAATGCCCTTAACAAGTGTATCGGTGAATGATTTTCCGAAGGCGGATTCTAAGGCTTCACGACCATTTTTTGATAAATCCTTTAGACGCAAATCGACTTCTTTTATACTGTCGACCATTTTGTCTTTGTAAATTCCGTTCTGCGTTCCCGCCTTCATTATTGCGAAAAATTCATCTGCACTATAACCAGCGTTTTTGAATTGTGCAGAATATTCTGCTGTATTATCAAAAAAGTCTTCAGCACTTGCACCAACTTGTATATATCCAGCTTTAACCTTTTCGAATGCTTCGTCGTATGATATTCCAAATGCTTGTGCTACACTGTTAACTGTGCGTAACACTTCTTTGACGTCTTCACCAGTTTGTTGAGCGAATGAACCAGCTTTCACCGCCATATTTTCAATTGCTTCAGAATCTGTCAATGTGGTGAACTGTTTAACCAGTGTCGCTGTTTCACTTAGTTCAGAATTATAATCATACAGTGCTTTTGTTGCCAGTGCTGTTGCTCCAACTATTGCCACAATCGCACCGATAGGATTTGCCAGAAGTGCCAGAAGTTGTGTTCCTAATGCACGCACACTGGTTGTGATGCCATCAATTCCCGCGCGAATGTTTCCGCTTCCAAATTCAGATAAAGCACCAGAAAAGTCAATTGATGAGGTTGTCGCATTCGTTTGTGCTTCTGTTACATTTCTTGTTGAGGTTTCCAGCTGTTGTTGTGCATTTTCATTTTGTCGAATGTTGTTCGTCAACTGTTGTGTGCTGTTTGCTAGTTCTCCATTGATTGCACGTTCACGTTCCAACAACTGAATCATCTGTTGATGTTCTTGTTGTAACTGGTTAAGGTTTCTTTCTTGTGCCGAATATTCAGCACTCAAAAGTTCCGTTGATCTTTGAAGGTCTTGTTGTATAGTTTCAAGTCTTTGAATATCCGCTTGATAATTTGATTGCTGTTGTGACATTGTAACAAAATCACTTTGAAGCGTGTTAAGTGTGCCAGAAGTTTGAACCAGTTCAGAACGTAAACCGCGAAATACTGTAGTGTTACGCTGTCCAGATTGTACCAGTAAATTCATTTCAGTTGATAGCTGTCTATATTTCTGAATAGTTTGATTAATTACTGTCTGTTGATTCTGTATTTCGGCTGAAAGTTGTTGTGATTTTCTTGTTAGTTCGTCAATTTTTCTCGATACTTCATTTGTATCAAAATCGAACGAGCCTATTTTTATTTTATCCATTTGTTGAGGTCTATTTAATATAAATAGTTAACCCTCACCAAAAAGTAAATGAAAACAAAAACCTATTTAAAATCAATTAAATAGGCTTTCAACTAGTTTGACTAGTTCAACTAGTTATGTATTAAATTTTTACAAGTTCTATTTCAGCAAATTCAGAATCTTTTAAAGTTATTTTGCTTATAATTCCGCGAATTCCTAAATCGTTGAAATAATATAATACGCCATGTTGAGGTGTGCTGTATAATTCCAATGACGAAGCGTGAACCGTAAGAGAATAAACAACTGTATTATCATATAACGGACGAACAAGGTTTTGAAAATTTTTATAAATATTATCAAAATAAGGAACATCATAAGTATGTAATGTTGTTGATTCAAATTGCACACCTAGTTCACGCGATGTGAATTTCATCGGTGTGTTTACTATTCTTTCACGTAACCACATATAACGTCCTTTTTGTTCCTTATACTTCACCTCAATTGTTGTAACACCAGAATTAACCTTTTCTTTAATTTCTGTGATCCACGTTTCAAGCTTCGGAACTTTGGTAGAACCGTCGCCACCTAATACGACACCGATTTGACCATTGTCAATGTACATTTTAGACTTAAATGCATCACCAGTTGCATTGATATTATTGTTATTACTAGTGAATGATGTGTTATGCGATTCATCACGTTCATCGTAATGGTTATGCGAAATAATATTCATTTGGTTAATACCGTCAATTGCGTGTCGTACTTCAGTTATAGTTGCAGAATGATAGTTTATTGATGAGGTTATTGTTGGTGAATATCGTTCAATTAAAGATTTGAATTTTAAAACTGTTCCATCGATAACCGCATACGTCAAAGTTCTTGTACAAACTTCTTTTATCAATTCTAGTGATGCCAGATTGAAAGTATTTTCATCATTTGTTATGATCTGTATTGTTGACGCAACGATCCGCATGTTGATGTATTTTA
>NZ_JACALO010000039.1:0-30605 GCF_030328185.1 Empedobacter sp. 225-1
TTTAGCACTTGGCTAATCATTGGGGGCTAGCCCCCAATGATTTAATTTGAGTTGCACTTATTTGTTGAACTTAGATTTCATCAAATTTATTATTCTCAAATTCAATTTTATTTTTTAACGCAATTTGAAAATTCATTTCAGAAAATTTATTTTTTAGCTTCAATATTAATTTTCCATCAGCAACATCAAGTTTATAATTGAATATATTTTGTTCTTTTGTTACATAGCAAATGTTGGTTCATTACAAGTTTGACAATCAATTAAACTTACTCTTTTCTTTTTTAAAAACCTAAATGCTATTGTATGACAAAATTGAAATTTAGCTTTTGCTAAAGAATTATTATAAATCTTTAAATTTTCACTTTTCACTTTTGTAAAATATACTATCTCTATTATCTGTTATAATTTCATCGTTATATGAATCATTCATAGAATTATTAATGTTTTTTTTGAACTCCTTTTTTGAAATATTTTGAGAGAAAACTATATTCGAAAATATTAATATGATTAAAAATAAATATGTTTTCATTTAAAGAACGTTTTTCATCATTCATAAATACAAAACCTTTTTTTCTTTAAAGTACGATTTAAACTATCTTTGTGCTACTTTTCAATAGAACATGACAGACAATTATCGTACAATCGAAAAACCTGTAGAGGATGAAATTTTCAAGGAATTGGGTAGCAAATTCATCAACTTTGCGTATCCAGTTGAAAATGAAGATGAGATCAAAATATATTTAGATCAATTACGTGAAATTCATCCTGATGCAAACCATCATTGTTACGCTTATATTTTGGGCATAGACAAAAAAAATCATCGCGCAAATGATGATGGAGAACCAAGTGGATCTGCTGGTTTACCAATTTACAATCAAATTTTATCAAGTGAAATTACCAATATATTAATTGTTTCTGTACGTTATTTTGGTGGCACAAAATTAGGAATTCCAGGCTTAGTAAAAGCGTATAAATATGCTGCTCAAGTTGTATTGGAAGAAGCCACTATTGTTGAAAAATTTGTTTCGAAACGTATTAAAATGGTTTTTAATTATGATCAACAAGGAATTGTTGAACGCAATGTAGAGCGAATTTCGGGCGAAATAAAAGACAAACATTTTTCGGATAAATGCATGTTTACCATTTCGGTGAGAGAAAGTAAAATAGACGAATTTATTCAGATGTTTAAAGAATATTATCAAATGGAAATCAAAATTATTGACTAATGTTAAACAGTTTAACTTCTTTACGTTTTTTCTTTGCTTTTGCTGTTTTTTTGAGTCATTTAACGTTTGTTAAAACAGATTTAGCGTGGTATAACTTTCTAAAAAATAATGTCTTTTTCGAAGGGTATTTAGGGGTTGGTTTTTTCTTTATCCTAAGTGGTTTCGTTTTAGCACTTAATTACGAAAATAAAATCATCGAAAATCCTAACTTCAATAAAAAGAAATTTTACATTGCCCGAATTGCTCGAATTTATCCATTGCATGTGCTTACATTTTGCGTCATGTTACCTTTTGTTATACTAAATGTTTGGCAAGGTACTTTTCATTGGGATATTGCTGGAGCAAATCTATTTTTGTTACAATCGTACATTCCGATAAAAGATTTTTACTTTTCTATCAACAATGTTTCGTGGAGTATTTCGACTGAATTATTCTTTTATTTCATGTTTCCATTTTATGTCATTTGGCTGTATAAATTCCCGAAACTGAAATACATTTTATTGTTAGCAATTCCGATTATTATCTTTGCAGAACCCTATTTTAGAACAGATATGAAAATGGAAAAAGCTATTTTCTACATCAATCCTTTGGTTCGTAGTTTAGATTTTATTTTAGGAATTATTACCTGTCAGATCTATAAAAAAATAAAAAAATCACCTATTAATTTACCGAAAGGAACTTTAATCGAATTGGCTGCAATTATCGTTTTATCCATCTTTTTTTACTTCCATAATAATGTTGCAAGAGCGTTTCGTTATGGAATTTATTATTGGATTCCGATGGTTGGAATTGTTTTAATTTTTGCTTTACAACGCGGATTCTTTTCTAAACTATTACAACATAAAACACTGGTTTATTTGGGTGAAATTAGTTTTGCTTTTTATATGATTCACATGATTGTGATAAAATATGGAAACCAATATCTACCTGCAATAAACGATTTTCTGAAGATTGGAATTTATTTCGCCGTTGCCTTAATTTTAAGCGCTTTGACTTTTGAATATTTCGAGAAACCTGTTGCAAAATGGATAAAAGAAAAAGTAAGGTAGTAGTGATGTTTTTTTGTTAATTTAAAAAGTCTATGATAATTAAAATGGTCACAATACTAACTGCAACTACAATTAAAATATCCAAATAATTTATTTTTTTCGAACCAAATTTTGTTGTTCTTTTTCGTTTTTTTGTCAGCACTATTCTCTTCATTTTACAATAAATAAGTCGTGAAATCAATTCACGACTTATTGGTCAAAAATACATTAAGTAGTTAGTTAGTTGTTAATCCGTTTTATTGATATTTATAGCAACTTCCAGTTTTTTTAGCCGATTTACCTGCCATTTTATCAGATAATAAAAGAATAAATGGGCATCTCACCTCCGCAGCTTGTTGTTTTAAAACTTTCTCAGCACGCTCATCTTTTCCATTTCCAGATCTAAAGTTTACCCAACCTGTTTTTGATTTCAAATCATCCCCTTTTTTTAATCCAGCAACTAAAGATTTATCTTCTAAAATAATAACTTTCGGCCAATCTTTGTCATCGGTAATTTCTATCTTTTCTGAAACATCTTCGATACGAGTGCTTTTTCCGTAGAAAACCTTGTTTACAGAATATTTACTTAATGATTGTATTGCATCTTCTCCATCATAAGTAAATTCTACAGTAAATTCTCCTACACGCTTTATTTGACCTTCTATAATTTCTCCTGAATGTTTATAAATTTTATCAACTTGTCCAAAAGCCACAGAAGACATAAAACCTAATCCTAAAATAAAAATGTTTTTCATAGTTAATTTTTTAATTTGTATATAATGTATTTATTTAGTTTACAATTAAAACACTTGCAGTGTCATCGATAGATATAGTAGTATTTAAAGTACTTGATTCTAAAAGACCATGATTCTCTTTTAGATTTGTTGTTGGTTTTTTCATTAAATCAATCAAATGACTTATAGACTCTTGATAGATTTTCTTTTTTGTAGAATTTTTAACTAAAGAAATATAAACTGTTTTATAATTTTTCTTTGTTGGAGTTGTTTGTTCTATTTCTTGTGCGATATTTTGAAAAAAATTAGTTCTATTTTCAGAATTCACAACAACAATTCGTTTAATGTTCTTACCTTCAGTTTCCACCTCCATACTTATAGTATATGGATCTATTGTGATAGAATTGTAGTGTACTTTTTGATTACCAAAATTATCATCTATAGAACTGGATTTTATTTGATAATAATCTTCTAATTCAGTTACTCGATTACCGATAAATTGTTTTAACGTTTTGTAATCTAAATTTTGAGCAAAAATCACATTAGACAACATGACTAATAAAAGAGTTAAAATATTTTTCATATTTCTATTTAATTATCTAATTTATTACGACTTACATTTGTTATAAATCTTCACAAATTTTAAAAATCATAAAATAAATTCCTACTTTTGCAAGCATAGTTAATGGGTAGTTTATATTAAACTACCTACGGGTAGTCTATGTAAAACGCTTATAATCAACTAAATGATCTAAATCTTGAAAAAATTTCTCTTATTATTATTTTTTTCTTTTTATACTCAAGTAGGGTTTGGAAACACAATTAATTCCGAAATTCTAAAGAAAGAGATTAGTAATTTCAACCAAATTGGTGCTTATAATAAATCTATTTTCAAATTAGATAGTCTTATCTACTCTGAGAGAGTTAGTAATTATGATTTATACAATTTGTATTTATTAAAATATATTACCTATAAAACTTTATTGAATTATCCAGAAGCTGAAGAAAATCTAAATATTGCTGAAAAATATGGATTAAAGGATCCTAACCATAAAAAAGAAGTTGAAACAAAAATTTTAATTGAGCGAATTTTCATTCAGTTTGATTACCTTAAATATGATAATGTAAATGAATTGCTTAAAAAAGTAGAAAAGAATAATCTTCATTTTTTAGATCCAGAAACGTATGCTTTTTATATTTCTGTTTTAGGCACAATCAATATCCTTAATAAGGATTATCAACAAGCTGAAAAAGAATATAATGAAGCTGTAGATGTATTAAAAAAAGAATCACCCAAACATTTACCAAATATATATCGAAAACTATTGCATCTTTACACCGAAACCAATGAAGATCAAAAAGCGATAAAAGCTTTTGAAAACGGACTGTACTATGCTAAAAAATTCAATACAAAATTATATATTCTGAATATGTACGAATCTCTTACTTGGTATTATGCGCAAAATGAAGATTGGGAAAAAGCTTACAAAACGCGATTAATTGTAAATGATCTTGCAACCGATTACGACGCAATAAATCAAAGTGGAAAATTACAAAGTTTAGAGAAAGAAATTATCAATAAACGAAATAATTTAGAGGTTCGAAATCAAAAAAATATCAAATTTTTTTTAGGTATAATTTCTACCATTTTAGCTATTTTACTTTTAGTTCTTTTCAAATACAATAAAATTAATAAAGAAAAAAGAATATTAGTTGAAAATGAGAACGAAAGAATGCGCAAAGAACTCTCTGATTTAATTGATAATAAATCAAAAAACGAGAAAATAGTCACTTTTTCGGACTACAATCTGTCTGAGAGACAGTTAGAAATCATTGATTTTGTAAGAAAAGGATTAACCAACAAAGAGATTGCTACTCAATTATATATTTCTGAAAATACAGTTAAGTACCATTTAAAAGTAATTTACACAACATTAGGTATTGATAGTCGAAATTCTTTATAAAAAATGCCCAAAAAGTTAGATACTTTATGGGCATTGTATAAATAAAAATAGGATTTTAATTATTGAATAATATTAACTTCTCTGACTAATGTGACACCGTACTTAGACTTCACATCTTCAATAATTTGTTCAGACAAATCATATATTTCACGTCCTGTAGCATTACCATAATTCACCAAAACCAATGCTTGTTTATCGTGAACACCAGCATCACCAAAACGCTTTCCTTTCCAACCAGCATGTTCAATTAACCAACCTGCAGCTAATTTTACACCCGAATCAGTTTTATAATGAGAAATTTCGGGATGACGTTTTTCAATCTCCACAAATTCTTCGTTCGTAATAACAGGATTTTTAAAGAAACTTCCCGAGTTTCCTATTTGCGAAGGATCTGGTAATTTACTTTGACGTATTTTGATCACGGCTGCACTAATTTCTTGAATTGAAGGCTCAAAAATTTGCTCCTTTTCCAATTCAGATTTTATTGCCCCATAATCGATATGCAATTGATGATTTCTCTTTGATAACTTAAATGTAACTGCTACCAAAACATATTGACCTCTTAATTCATTCTTAAAAATAGATTCACGGTAACCAAACTGACACTCTTCATTTGTAAAAGTACGCTCGTCGCCTGTTTCTAATTCTAATGTTTGAACTTCTTCAATATAATCTTTCACTTCAACGCCATAGGCTCCAATGTTTTGCATCGGTGCTGTTCCAACATTTCCTGGAATTAAAGAAAGATTTTCTAATCCTCCGAAATCATTTTCCAACGTCCATTGAACAAAATTGTGCCAATTTTCGCTTCCTTTCGCTTTTATGTACACAAAATCATCCTCTTCATTGATAATTTCGATTCCTTTCAAATTTAATTTTAACACAATTCCTGGAAAATCGTCTACAAAAAGCATATTACTTCCTCCTCCAATAAATAAAATGGGAAGATTTTTTTGACGACGAAAAACCAATACTTTTCGTAAATCTTGAATAGTTGCGACATCTGCAAAATATTTTGCTTTTGCTTCTATTCCGAATGTGTTATATAATTTTAATGAATAATTTTCGATGATTTCCATCTTCGTATATTTCTTATGATCTAATTGTTCCTGGATATTGTTCTAAAGCTTCTTTTAGTAATTCTACAGAACGTACTAAATCTTCTTCTTTTAGCACATATGCCAAACGAACTTCTTGTATTCCTGAATTTGGAGTTGAGTAAAATCCCGCTCCTGGTGCCAACATGACAGTTTCCCCATTTGACGAAAATGACTCTAACAACCAAATTGCAAATTTTTCCGCATTATCAACTGGTAATTGAATCATACAATAGAAAGCACCTTTTGGATTTGGACAAACCACCCCTGGAATCTGTTTTAAACCTTCTATTAATGTATTGCGACGTTTTAAATATTCTGTACGACAATCTTCGAAATAAGATCCTACATTTTTATGCGCTAATGTTGCAATGTATTGAGAAATCTCAACTGGACTCAAACGCGCTTGTGCATACAACATAGCTGCTTTTAAGAACTTTTCGTTTCGTGTAATTAACGCTCCAGAACGAGCACCACATAAAGAAAAACGTTTCGATTCAGAATCAATTACAATTGCATTATCTTTTAATTCTGGAAAACTTAAAATAGATGTAAATTCTTCTTCTGTATATAAATATTCAGCATACACTTCATCTGCAATTAAATAAATATCATGTTCTAAAACTAAATCTTTCAATTGATTTAATTCTTCTTTCGAATAAACATAACCAGTTGGATTTCCAGGATTACAAATTAAAATTGCACGCGTTTTATCTGTAATCTTTTTTGCAAACTCTTCGACAGAAGGTAAAGCAAAATTATTCTCAATTGTTGAAGGTACAGGAACAATATTTACATCATTTTCACACGTAAATCCATTGTAATTTGCGTAAAAAGGTTCTGGAATAATGATTTCATCACCCGGATTTGCGATAATCCCAAAAATAAACAATAAAGCTTCTGAACCTCCTAACGTAGCAATAAAATTCTCTGGAGTTAATTCAATTCCACGATTAGTGAAATAGTCTGCCAACGCTTGACGATATTCTAACGTTCCTTCTGAATGCGTGTAAGAAATAATGTTAGATGGAAATTTTTTCAATCCTTCTAAAACAGCTTTTGGCGATTCTATATCAGGTTGACCAATGTTCAGATGATATACTTTTGTACCTCTCTTTTTAGCTGCATCTGCGTATGGAACCAACTTTCTAATAGGAGAAGCTGGCATATTTTGTGATTTTTCAGATAATATTAACATTTATTGTAATTTTTTAAATTTAAATTTAATTCTTTGGTATTGTTTTTGTAATTTTAATGTGTAAATATAAAAAACGTTTAATCTCAAAAAAAACTTTATTATGAGTAAATTAAATAATGCAACTAAATTATTAGCAGGTTTAGCAATTGGAACAGCAATCGGAGCAGTAGTAGGTTTATTGTACGCGCCAGAATCAGGGAAAGACACGCGCAAAAAATTAAAAAAAGAAGCTGACAAATACAAAAAAGAGTTAGATAAATACGCAAATGATTTTTCTGATAAAGCAAAGCAAACAAAAAAAGAATTAGAAGCTAAATTAGAAGAAATCAAATCTAAATTAGCAGATCAAAAAGACGAATTTGTTGCGAAAGCCAAAGAAGCTGGAAAAGATTTGAAAACTAAAACAAATCAAGCTAAAGAAGATTTAAAAGACGAATTTCAAGAAAACGTAGGAGTTTAATTCAGTTTAGTCAATAATCCTTGAAAATTATAATTAAATTTGTCTAAACTAAAACAATTTTTATGTTTAATGATCTAAAAACCTATATCAATAATAGAATCACGTTAACTAAATATGACTTGATAGATTCTGTCAGTAACATGTTAGCAAGCGGGATTTACGTACTGATTATTGCCGTTTTTGCACTGTTCTTATTGTTGTTAGGTAGTTTAGCATTAGGATTTATTTTAGGCAGTTATTTTGATGATACAGGATTAGGTTTCTTAACTGTTACTGGAATTTATTTTGTAGTAATGGTACTATGCCTTTTGTTTAGAAAGAAATTAAAATTATTCTTAACAAACATTGCGATTGAGAATGCTATGGAAGCTATGTCTAACCAAGATGACGACGACGAAGATGACAAATAAAGAAAAACCAGTAATTAAAAATTTAGAAGATTTACGACTTGCCAAAAGAAAGCTTCGTATTGAAATTAAGGCTTCTGAAAACAAGCACGATAATTCTATTGTGAATAAGGTTGTGGGTCTTATATCGAATATAAAAACTGATAGTCATTTTACGTCTTCTAAAGTTGAAAACGCATTAAATTGGGTTGGAGATAAAGCATCAAATAAATACCCAATGAAAGGGATTACAAAAATTGTCATTTCGGGATTAATTATGATAGCTGTACCTATAATTACAACTAAAATTCAGGAATATTTAGACGAAAAACTCTAATAAAATATTTTAAATATAAATAGCCTTACAAATTGTAAGGCTATTTTTTTATGCGATAAATTTAAGCTCTATTAATTCTATTAATATTTCTCATGGAAATACTCGTTTAGAATTTTAATTTTATCTTGTTTATCCTTCGCTTCTTGGTTTCGTAATTCTACGCGACGTATTTTACCTGAAATTGTTTTGGGTAATGATTCAACAAATTGGACAATTCGAGGAATTTTGTAACGTGCTAAATGTTCTTCCGTATACCTGAAAATATCTTTCGCTAATTCTTCCGAAGCTTCATACCCTGGGGCTAAAATAACAAACGCTTTCACTGCATTACTTCGCAATTCGTGTGGACTTGCTACAACAGCAGCTTCCATAATCGCATCATGTTCTAATAAAGCACTTTCTACTTCAAATGGTCCAACTCTAAAATCTGATGCTTTTATCACATCGTCATCACGCCCAACAAACCATACATAGCCATCTTCGTCTTTGTACGCTTTATCTCCTGTATAATATAATCCATGCTTAAAAACTTTTGACATCTTATCTTTCTGAATAAGATATGTTTTAAAAATTCCATTAATGCTTTCTTCGTTGTACACAACACAGATATTTCCTTCTTCACAATCTTGTACTATATTTCCATTGTCATCTGCAATTACAATTTCATATAAAAAAGCAGGTTTACCCATCGAACCATATTTTATATTTTCGTTAGGTAAGTTGGCAATCATAGCTGTAGATTCCGATTGTCCATATCCATCTCGAATTGTTATGCCTGTGCCTTCTTTCCAAACATCTATAATCTCTGGATTAAGCGGTTCGCCTGCCGCAACACATTGACGAAGTTTGAAATGATAATTTTTTAAATCTTCTAAAATTAATACACGCAAAGCAGTTGGTGGTGCGCAAAATGTTGTCACACCTAAATCCTGAATTGTTTGTAATTGTTCCTTTGGAACAAATTTATCTGCATGATATCCTAAAATTGTAGCCCCCATATTCCAAGGAGCAAAGAAACTACTCCAAAAGAATTTAGCCCATCCAGGTTGTGATATATTGTAATGTAAATCACCTTGTTTCATTCCAACCCAAGAAGAGGTTGTAAAGCCTCCAAGCGGATAAGTGTAATGTGTGTGCACCACCACTTTTGGCATTCCAGTTGTACCAGAAGTAAAGAAATAAAACAAATCATCGTCTGCTTTAGTATCGGCAGCTTCGGCTTCAGGTGATTCATTCCATAAATCGTTGATATTTATCCATCCTTCTCTTTCTCCCTCCGTAATTAATTTAACTTTGATTTTCTGCTCAAATTTTGCTTCTGCTTCATCTATTTTATTAGCATTCGCTTGATCAGCCAATGCCACTTCTGGAAATGATGATTCAAAACGGAAAGTTAAATCACGTGCTTCTAACGTTGTAGCCGCTGGAATAATAACCAATCCACCTTTGATTGATGCCAGATAGCCAATCCAAGTAATTGGTAATAAAGGAACTTGAGAAAACATTTTGTCCCCTTCTACAATACCTTTGTTACGTAAATAATTTAAAAATTGATTGTACTTAATAGATAAATCTTGAAACGTATAATCTTCTCGTTGATTATTGTACTTCCAAATCAATCCTTTTTGCTCACCTAATTGAGTAACATTATACGTTTCGAAAATGTCTCGAACCCAATTAAATTTTTCTGGTTTAAAAATTTTAATTTCTTTTAACTGCGCATAATTCTCTTGTTCGATAGAAGCTCGAATAGAATTAAACAATTCTTGTACTGTCATTTATTTGTGGTTTTGAATAAATATAGAAAAATTATCAATTCAAATACAAATTTTAAGCACAAAAAAAGGATGATTTAAAAAAAATCATCCTTTTTAGTTGTTATTTTTTGAGAAATATTAATCTCTACCTCTTCTTGAACTTCCCGTTCTGTTACGGTCTCCACCGCGGTAACCACCACGATCTCCTCCTTTACTGTCACGGCTATCACGATCACGGTCTCCTCCTCGGTAACCTCCTCTATCGCGATCTCCTCCACGGAAACCACCACGGTCTCCACCGCTTCTTTCACGATCAGAGTCACGACGACTGTTAAAACCACGTCCACGAGAATCTCCTCCGCCATTACGACGACGATCTCCGCCTCCACGACGCTCACCGTCACCACGTCTTGGTTCTGGTTTAGAGATTTGAACATCTAAATCAACTCCATCACGTTGTGCATCTTTGAAAGATTCTAAAACTAATGATTCGAATTGTGTATCTACTTCGAAGAAAGAGAAATTACGTAAAATTTCAATTTTTCCGATTTCGATGTTACGGTTACGTGTTTGTTCGTTGATTAATCCAATTAAGTTTGGAACACGTAAGTTGTGTTTTTGTCCAATGTTAATGAAGAATCTTGAGAAATCACGACCTCCACGACGATTAGAAGAACGATCACTTCTATCACCACGATCACCTTCTGGAGTGATGTCTTTCGTATTTTTGTAATATTCTAAGAACGAATTAAATTCTACTGTTAAAAAACGTTTCAATAAAGTATCACGATCAATATCAGCTAATTTTTCGTTTACAGTTTCCATGTAAGGCTCGATTAACTCTTCATCAACTTCGATATTTTCGATTTTGTCAATTAAAGAAATTAAACGTTTTTCACAAATTTCTGCACCAGTTGGAACGTTTTTAGGCTCGATTTTAGAAGCAATTAATTTTTCTAAATCTCTAATTTTACGTGCTTCACGTCCACCTGAAATAATAATAGATATCCCTTTGTTTCCTGCACGACCTGTACGACCTGAACGGTGAACATAAACTTCTGGATCATCTGGTAAGTTGAAGTTGATAACATGTGTCAACTCATTAACATCAATTCCACGAGCTGCAACGTCTGTTGCTACAAGAATTTGAATGTTTTGGTTACGGAATTTTTCCATCACGTGATCACGTTGTGATTGTGATAAATCTCCGTGTAATGCATCTGCATTATAACCATCTTGCATCAATTTATCTGCTACATCTTTCGCTTCGCGACGTGTTCTACAGAAAACGATACCATAAATATTTGGGTAATAATCGGCCAAACGTTTTAAAGCTAAGTAACGATCTGATGAACGTACTAAATAAACGTGGTGCTCGATATTTTTTGAGGCAGTATTTACTTTACTAACAGCAATCTCAACTGGATTGTGCATATATTCTGAAGCGATACGACGAACCTCTGAAGGCATTGTAGCTGAGAATAATAAAGTTTGTTTTTCTTCTGGAGTAGTTTCTAAAATTGAATCGATTTCGTCACGGAATCCCATGTTCAACATCTCATCAGCTTCATCTAAAACTGTCCACGTAATGTCATTAATTTTTAATGCACCACGTTTAATTAAATCCATTGTACGACCTGGTGTTCCTACAACGATTTGTGGATTATCTTTTAATCCCCTAATTTGTTTAACGATATCAGCTCCACCGTAAACTGCTTGTACACGTACTCCTCGTGTATCAGCTGCAAAAGTTTCGATTTCTTTTGCGATTTGTAAACATAACTCACGAGTTGGACATAAAATAATTGCCTGAACTGATTTTGAACTATTGTCTAATTGATTTAAAATCGGAAGCCCGAATGCTGCAGTTTTTCCTGTACCTGTTTGCGCCAATGCAATAACATCTTGGTCTGATGAAAGGATTTGAGGAATAGCTTTTTCTTGAATTGGAGAAGGGTTAACGAAGCCCATTTTCTCAATTGCAGTTAGGAGTTCTTCTTGAAGTCCTAATTCTTTGAATGTAATCATGTTAGATACGATACCGTGATATTGAAATTCATTTATATTTCATATCCGGTTTTTATTTTTAAATTATTATAACCAACAGATATGAAAGAATAAAATTAAATGGCTGAGCAGCCTAAAAAATCCCTAAATGAATATTCTTTAACATCCGTACCTTAATTCTAAAAGGCTGTGCAAATGTAAGGATTTTTTTTGAAACACACAACACACTTTCACAATCCTTACAAATTACACACTATTTTTTATTTGATTGAATATAAATACTTTATTAACAATCTGCAATATTCACAGCAACTGCTAAGCCTCCTTCAGAAGTTTCTTTGTATTTATTATTCATATCTTTTGCAGTTTCCCACATTGTATTTACAACCTTGTCTAAAGGTACTTTTGCATTTAAAGGATCTGTATCCAATGCCAATTCAGCAGCATTTATCGCTTTAATTGCTCCCATTGTATTGCGTTCAATACAAGGTATTTGTACCAACCCTCCTATTGGATCGCAAGTTAACCCCAAGTGATGTTCCATCGCAATTTCAGCTGCAATAGTCACTTGTGCAGGACTTCCTCCCATTAATTCGCACAAAGCACCTGCTGCCATTGCAGATGACACTCCAATTTCAGCTTGACAGCCTCCCATCGCGGCAGAAATGGTAGCACCCTTCTTAAAAATAGATCCAATAACACCTGCTGTTGTTAAAAATTGTTCAATTTCTTTTTGTCCCGCTTTGTGGTTTTCGATTACCAAATAATACATCAATACAGCAGGAATTACTCCTGCACTTCCATTTGTTGGTGCTGTTACCACTCTACCTAACGAGGCATTAACCTCATTCACTGCAAGTGCGAAACAACTTACCCATTTCAGAATTTGACGAAAATATACTTTGGTTTTCCGAATAGATGTAATCCATTCTTGTGAATTAGAATAAGGAGTTGTTCCAATCAGATTATTGTGCATGTCATACGCACGACGTTTTACATTCAATCCGCCTGGCAATGTACCTTCTGTGTGACATCCTATGTACATACATTCTAACATTGTATTCCAAACACGCATTAATTCGTGATGAATTTCATCTTCTGTTCGAAGTGTTTTCTCATTTTCGAACATGATTTGTGAAATTGTTTTATTTTCTTTATCACAAAATGCTAAAAGCTCTGTTGATGTATTAAATAAAAATGGAAATGCACATGCTACATCTGCATTAATTGATTCTTCGTTTTCTTTTGTTATAAATCCACCTCCTATCGAATAGAATGTAGAGGTAAGTTCTTCATTCTCATAAAAGGCAGTAAACATCATTCCATTTGCATGAAAATCTAAAAACTCTCTATTAAAAACAATATCTGTTTTGGGATCAAAATCAATTAAAAATCGGCTTCCAAAATTTAATTGTTTTTTACTATTAATTGTATTGATTATTGTTGAAATATCATCAACAGGAATGTATTCAGGATCTGCGCCACTCAATCCTAACATAACCGCAAAATCTGTTGCATGTCCTTTTCCTGTTAAGGATAAAGAACCGTACAAATCTACACGAATACGCGTAATTTTATTGAAAATTGAAGCTGCATCTAACTCTTTCAGAAAAGCTTCTGCTGCTCGCCAAGGACCTAAAGTATGAGAACTTGAAGGACCTACGCCAATTTTGAGCATATCAAATACTGAAATACAATCCATTTTATACTTTTAATTTATATTTTTTCCACACAGGACAAATATAGCCGTTAAATTAACATATTCATTTTTTTTCAGTATATTTTTTATGAACTTACTCAATTATAAAGCTTAAAATATTCATATTAATGATATTACCTCAACTAATTTTCAATCAAAAAAAATAGGTTACAATTTTTTGTAACCTATTTTTTCCATTTTATCAAATTTTTATTATTTGAATTTATACCAATAAGGATAAATAATTGCTAAACCATAACCTATAAACACAAATAAAGCGAACATTGTAAATAGTGTTCCATCTGCCATAAATTCTGGTTGTATTGCTGCAGATATAAATAATGAACCTGCGACCATATATACACCTATTCGTTTGTATTTATTTACCAAGAAAATACCTGCAAGACCAATTAAACCAAAAATAATAGTTGAAATTGGATACCAACTTGGCATTTCTGGTGCATCTTGATTCAGTAAATCGCGCATTAAATAATCATTTGTCACTAACAATTGGTAACCTCGATATAGAATACTTAATAAAAGAAAAACCATTATAAAGATCATTGATTTGAATAAGAATGATTTTTTCTCTCCTTTGTGTTTTAAGTCATTTGATTTTGTATTATCAGACATTAAAACATTAGCATCAAAAAGATCTTCTCTTTCTTTATTGGTTTCATTTTTTTTATCTGTCATAGCTTTGTTTTAAAATAAGAAATCATATCCTTTCAAGCTCAATTTTTCGTATTTTTCTTCGTCAAAACGGTATAATTTCGACACTTTACGATGAAGTTTCGGGTCGGTTGTATTGCCTGTTTCGATAATTAAATTTGAGTTAAAGATTTTCTTTCTAAAGTTACGTTTATCAAGTTCTCTATTCAAAGCTTTTTCATATAAACTTTGTAATTGTGCAATTGTAAATTCATCTCCTAAAAGGTTAAAACCAACTGGGCGACGTTTTACGCGGCGTTTTACACGTTCTTTTGCGTATTTTACAATCTCATTATGATCGAAAGCTAAATCTGGTATGCGGTCATATAGATACCACTCACCTCCTTGCATTTTTACTTTCTCCTCTATTTGAGGTGTTAGTTTTACAAGTGCGTAATAAGCAACATTTACAACACGTCCTAATGGATTACGAAAAACTTTTGTAAAAGCTTTCAGTTGTTCGATATAGGTTTGATGCTCATCGTAAGCAATTTTCTCGATTAATAATTCGTGAATTGCCTGATCGTTACTTACCGTTGGTGCAATATATTTTCCTGGTAAAACCAATGCTCCTTTGAAAGGATCGTTAAGTTTTTTATATATTAATATTTTTAGATCTTCTCCATCAAACCCGAAAAGCACGAGACTTGAACAGAGAGCGACCTGAAAATATTTTTCTTTTTCTTCGTCTGTCATTTTGTGGGATGATTTAAAAAATTGAATTTTTCTTAGTGAAAGATTGAATGCATTAATCTATTTTTATCATTAAAAGATTCTTCTAACGAAATCATAGATTCTGTTCTCAAAACGTCATCAATTTGATCAATTTTGTAGATAACATCTTTTGCATCTGCTGTATCTCTTGCACGAATTTTACAGAAAATATTATATTTCCCAGAAACTACGTGAACAACTGTTACGTTTGGAATTTTGTATAATTCATCGATTACTTTTTGAGTTTTGTTTGTTTTCGTAAGCAATAAACCTACATATGCAACAAACTGATAACCCATTTTATCATAATCTGTAATTAGTGTAGTTCCTTTGATGATTCCCGCCTCCTCTAATTTCTTGACACGTACATGAATAGTACCAGCAGAAACATTCATTTTTTTTGCTATTTCTGTAAATGGCATTCTTGTATTGTCAATTAAATACATCAAAATTTTCTTATCAACATCATCAATTATGTAATTCATTTTCCTAATTTTTGATTATTATTATTATTTTAATAAAAAATCGAATTAATTTTTAGCAAAATTATAAATAAAACAAACAAACATCAAAATATTTTTTAATGATTTATTTAATATTTTATTTTTGTTGTAATAATAGTTCAAAAAAGAAAGAACTAATCACTTTTGTTTGTTTGCGCGAGTTTATTGTCTAACCACAATAAACTCATTTTTTTTTATTTAATTCTGACTAAACCGCGACGTTTTTGTTGTGTCTTTGGCTGAGAAGATTTTTGATAAGTAACGTTGACTGTATCTTTACGAGCTTGATATGCAGAATCTATTTTATTTTCTTCTTTTTTAAATTGTTTTGGAAGTACAATCGAATCAAATTTTTCTTGTTTATATTCAGTATTTTTATTGTTAGATTCTTTCTTTCTTTCATCTATTCCTAAAAATCCTCTGAAGGTATCAAAACTTTTATTGTATTGAATTCCGACACCAAAACTTTGATTCAAGCTATTTTCCATACCAGGCAATAGTCCAAAAGTAGTTGGTTTTGTAAATGCTTTTAAAACCAATGAACCATTGTTTAGTTTTGAAATATCATAAGAAATATCAAAATTACCATCAAAATTCTCTTGCACATTGCGGTTATTTGTTACGGCAATTCCATAAGATCCTCTTAAACTTAAACGATTATTGATACGATAAGAAATAGATGTTCTAATTTTATCATTTGTATCAGACTGTGCACTACCACCAACATATTCCATTTGAATATCTACATTATTTGCAATAGATGACAACATACCTGCAATTGTCGATAAACCAATATCAGCAGCTGTACTTGTAACTCCTGATTGCACAGCAGAAGCGTCTCCAAATTTACCTGTCAATAAGATATAACTAAATTGGAGCATCTGTTCTTCTGTGTTGGAACGGAATTTTGATTGTAACTGTGAATTAATATCTGATCCAGCATTCGGAATTGATAAACCAAAATCAATGATTGGTTTTTTAAGCGTTTCGGAAATATCAATGGAAAGAATTGCATCGTAAATTTGAGAATATCCAACACCTAAATAATCGCCTACATTAGATACTGAACGTTGATATTCTGCTGTAATATTTAATGTTGCATCCAGTGGATTGCCCGCAAATTGAACAGATGAACCTTTCTTTATTTTAAAATCTTTTGGAATCAGAGGAAATTGTCTAAACTCATATGTTCCACTTTCTATATTGTAAACCCCTGTAATATTAAGCCCTGCTTTGTTCATCAAGAAACGTAGATTTTCTGCAGTACCGCGAGCTGTTGCTTTATCATTTGTCGCAGCATCAAAAATTAAATTCACCATAGCATTTGGATAAGCATTGATGTTAACATCTATCGACATTCCTTTTGGTGCATGTGGCTCATTGTTTTTTGCTATCTCGTCTAAATGCTGATTAGGAACAAAACGAACCAAATTATTTTCAGATTCAATTGTTGTACTACCAGTGTTTATCGTTAATTCTGAGTTTCCAACTACTGTTGCGTCTCCCGCAATCTCCAGTTCTTCTACAGCACCAAACATCGTTACATTTCCTTTGGCAAATACTTTACCATAAAATAATTCATTGTCCTTTATCGTTGTATTCATCACCAATAAATTGTCTGTATCAAAATCTAAGTTGAGACCCCATTTACTCAAATTTCTAAACAGAATTGCTCCGTCCACTTTTCCTTTAGTATTAAAAGAAGTGTCCTTAAATGCAATATCATTTAACATAATAATCCCTTGTCCTTTACCTTGTTTGGTAACAAATAATTCGTTTTCTCCTTCAAATAAATAATCCGTTCCCAAGAAATTAACTTTCAGCCCAAGATCTTTCGCGACCATATTTCCATTTAGATTTGGTAAATCAACTGGTCCTGTCATTTTTAAATCTCCTGATAAAGTACCACGCATATTAGAGAAAACTGATTTCAAAAATCCTTCTAAGAAATCAATGTGAAATTCATCAAAATTGGCATCTACATCCAACTCTGGACCTGTAGGTTTATTGATAATGTTACCATAAGCAACCAATGATTGAATTTGCTCTTTTTGTAAACTTGTTTCAAAATTAAATTGTTTATCCTCTACATTATAACCTCCTTGTAAAGTCAAATTTCCAAGTTCAAAATCATTTAATCCTAAGTTATCAATCTTAGCTTCGAGCGTTGGTTCTAACTTTTCCTTTGTTCGTACTATATTGACATTTCCATTTGCAATTCCGACAATTTTAAGGTTGTTTAAAACTGTTTTAGGAATAATTTTTTCGAGGTATAAATCTTTAAAATCTGCATTGAAATTATAATCAATATTATTGTTAAACAAACCACTAACATTCAGACTTTGTTCTTCTGATTCTAACGATAAATCTTCAACTTTCAACGAATTATTGATCCGATTAAAAATAACACGATTTGAATTTACATCATTTAAATGATTAATCGTCCATTGAGTCGAATCGATTTGAACAGTCGAAGGTGAAAACCCAAAAATCAAATCATTCTTATTTTGTACTGTATGAAAAAGATTTAAATTAAATACTACTGGATTTTTTCGTCCAATATTAAAATCTGTTTTCACAATCATTGTATCATTTTTCGGAATCGAGCTTACATTGATTTCATTCAGCGTAACACCACTCACTTTCATGCTATCAATTTTAGCGTTTAGCGTAGGCAATTCGGCTATTGTATTCAAATTTACATTCGATTGAAACAATTGAATTCCTGCATATTTTATTCCAGGTGTTTCCAAAGTTGCTTCTAATTGATTCTTCGTTCCGTCTATAAAACCTTTTACATGTGTGTCAGGCTCAATAGAAATAGAAGGGTCTATATAATTAAGTAAGTTTTCTTGCACATTGACATCAAACGAAAAAGCTTGATTTGGCGAAACTTTTTTCATGCGAAAAGACGGCACTAAATTAACCAATGAATTATTGACTACATCTGCAATTTCGGTCACATTAAATCGTCCATCAACAGTAGCTTTCATATAATTTGGAACATCTAATGTCATGATTTTATTTGAGCCGCTTATTTCAGAATTTAACATGACATGTGCCAATTCTAACGTATCTTTTTTTGAGCGGAAATACAGATTTTTAACGTCGATATTCCCTCGTAAATCATTAATATTTGTTAACTGAAAATTCCCCGTTACATCACCTCTTACAACCGCTCCTAAATTCTTTGTTAAACCGATAAAATCTAAGTTAACTTGACGGATATTTGATGTAAAATCAAAATCATAAGGTTTTCCACTAAAATTAATTTTTCCGTTCAATTGCGCATTCAGATTAGGGTCTTTGATATCAAACAATCCATTAAATTGATAATTTTTAACCAAACCATCAACCGTAATATTTTGATATCTTTTTCCGATTAAATCAATGTAACGAAGTGTACCATCCAAATTTAAATTGATATTGTTAAGATCTGTTCCTTTTCCATCAAATCTAAATTGTCCACTTACATAACCCAAATCTTTTGCATTCGTTAATTGATGAAGATTTAAGTTTTTAGCATCAATCGTTCCTTTGTATATTAACGATTTTACATCTTTATAATTTCTAATTTGAGCATTAATGTCCGCATCTCCTAATCCTGAAACAGTATATCCATTTGCATTAATTTCATTTGGATTTAATGAAATATCTCCGCGGTAATTAATCGCTCCAAAACGTGTTAATAAATCTGGAATACTCTTCGCTATTGAAGTCGGAAGCAACTTAGTTATCGATTGATATGATGTGTTAATCTTTGCATTTCTTGTTGAGAAATTTAATAAAGATCCATTTAAAACATCTTGTAATTGTAATCGGGATGCACCGACATAGTTATCTTCACCTTTCAATTCGAAATCCAAAAATGTTAAATTATTCAACGGTCCTTCTACCTTACCGTACAAATCTACAGATGAATTTTTGTCGAATATCTCGGTGAAATAGCGTATCTCCTTAAAATTAATTTTTGAACCTCTATCAAAGAAAACATCCCAACGTACCTTATTCGAAAAGTCGGACATATCCGAAGGTTCATCGTAGCTCAACAATAGATTTCCGTTTAACACAGAAGTATCTGTTCGCAGATTCAAATTACCAATTCGAATTTCTTTGTTAGAATAATGAACTTTCCCGGTAAAATTCTGAACGTTATATGTCTCTTTATTCTTTGTGGCAACAAAACAAAAATTCTCTAAATCTCCTGTAATATCAGAATCGACCAATCTAAATTTCTTCACCGTCAAATTCAGTTGTTTTGCATCCAACCAAATATTGCCAGAATTTTGATTAACAATTGACACTTTACCCTCTTCTAAAATAAAATCGCCATCAAGTTTAAAAATCTTTTTCGGGTCTTTAGGTTTATCCGAGCTAAAACCATTGACAAATTTTATAAAGTTAGAAACCGAATCGCCTTTGTATGTGATCACATTTATTTCGGGTTGAATCAATTTCACTTGACTTAAATCGATATGGTCTTTTTTTATACCTGGCAAAAGCGACCAAAGATCAATTGTTGTTTCCAACGTTTTAGACTTCATAAAATCATACTTATGATCATCTTTAATCTTAACACCATGGAAATATATCCGCCCAAAAAAATCAATATCAACCGAGTCAACATACATTTGCGTATTCAACGATTTATTTAATTTTTCTAAAGCGAAATGTGCTAATTTTGTCTGTACCGCAGGAATTTGTATGGCGATTGATACTGTCAAAACCAAGGTTAAAACAAGTATAATCAACGACAATAAAAATCTTCCTATTCGTCTGACTATTTTCAATGGTATAATTTTACGATATTTGCAGGGTAAAAATAAGTTATAAATTTTATTCTACAAGGAATTATGAGCGATAAAAACTACATTTTAGCCATAGAGTCTTCTTGTGATGATACAGGCGCAGCAATTATTGACGGAAATAAAATTATTTCTAACGTTGTGGCAAGCCAAAAAATTCACGAAATATATGGTGGCGTAGTACCAGAATTAGCTTCGAGAGCACATCAACAAAATATTGTTCCCGTCGTAGATCAAGCCCTAAAACAGGCAAATATTAACAAAGAAGAACTTAAAGCAATTGCTTATACGCGCGGTCCAGGATTAATGGGTTCGCTTTTGGTTGGCGGAAGTTTTGCAAAATCATTCAGTCAATCTTTGGATATTCCGTTGATTGAAGTCAATCATATGCAAGCGCATATTTTGGCAAATTTTATTGAAGATGCAAACGATGAAAAACCTACTTTTCCTTTTTTATGTTTAACAGTCTCTGGAGGGCATACTCAAATTGTAAAAATTAACAATTATTTTGAGATGGAGATTTTAGGTGAAACAATTGACGATGCCGCTGGTGAAGCTTTTGATAAAGCAGGTAAAATTTTAAATTTACCTTATCCTGCAGGTCCAATTATCGACAAAAAATCTAAGATTGGAGATCCTACAAAATTCAAATTCGCAAAACCAAAAATTGAAGGTTTAAACTTTAGTTTTAGTGGATTTAAAACGTCTATTTTATATTTTATTCAGAAAGAAGTCAAAGCGAATCCAAATTTTATTGAAGAAAATATTGACGATTTGTGTGCCTCAATTCAACGTTCTATCGTGAATATTTTAATGGAAAAAGTTAAAAAAGCATCTGATGAAACTGGAATTAAACAAATTGCAATTGCAGGTGGAGTTTCTGCAAATTCAGAAATTCGTCAACGACTAAAAGATGGAGAAACTGAATTTGGTTGGAAAACTTTTATTCCAAAATTTGCCTACACAACCGACAATGCTGCCATGATTGCAATGGTTGGAAGTTTAAAATTTGATCAAGAAATCTTTACAGAAAATACAGCAAAATCTGTAGCGAAATACCATATTTAATGAAATTATTTTTTGGAGAAATTCATCACGATACAGCAATTCTAAACGAAGAAGAAAGTCATCATTTTGCAAAAGTTTTACGGGGAAATGAAGGCGATTTAGTTCATGTCACAGATGGAAAAGGAAATTTGGCAGAAGTTGAGATTACATCAATTTCTAAAAAAGCAGTTGAAGGAAAAATTGTTGATTTAAAAACAAATTTCGAGCAAAAAAACTATTATTTGCATGTTGCAATAGCACCGACGAAAACAATGGAACGTTTGGAGTTTTTCTTAGAAAAAGCAACTGAAATTGGTATTGACGAAATTACTTTTTTACAAACTTTTCATTCGGAACGAAAAAATATTAAAATCGAACGCATCGAAAAAATTGTACAATCTGCCACGAAACAATCGTTAAAAGCATATTTACCAAAAGTAAATGATTTAATAAAATTCAATGAGTTTATCAAACAAGATTTTGAAAGTTTCACAAAATGTATCGCACATTGTGAATCTGATATCGAACGTACGCCTTTACGAAGAGTTTTAGAAAATAATCCGCAGAAAATTTTAATTCTGATTGGTCCTGAAGGAGATTTTTCGAGAGATGAAATTCTAACAGCAGAAGAACATAATTTTACAGGTATTAGTCTTGGACATCAACGTTTTCGAACTGAAACAGCAGCTCTACAAGCCGTTTTTGCAGTTGATTGGGGTTTAGAAAAATAAATCAAAAACAATAATTTATACCAAAACCGATTCATTCTTGAATCGGTTTTTTTGCTTTATTTGTAAATAAATATCTTTGTTAAAATTAAAACTATGAAAAAATTAGCACTTACTTTTGGATTACTTTTCGGAAGTTTGTCGTTTGCACAAACAGTAAATGATGTACCGATTAAAGATATAAATGTTGATTATATACAAATTATTGGAACTGGACGAGGTTTGAGCACAAAAATGAATATAAGATTAGATTTTGGTCAAGAAACTAAATCTATTTCTTTTAAAAACGGGCTAAAAATTAAAGATGAAAAAGGAAATACAATCAAATTTAATTCGATGATTGATGCATTAAATTTTATGTCTTCAAATGGATATGAATTTCAATTTGCTTACACTTCGAAAGAAAATGATGACGATGCACTTTATTACATCTTGAAAAAACGAAAGTAAGTTAGAGGAAACTATATCAAACAATATTAGCTCGATAAACGAGCTAATATTGTTTGATATTATTAATTCTTTTGATAAGTGAAGAATATTATTTTTCTCTTTCGATAACGTATTTCACCATAGTTTCTAATGAATTTCGGTATTCAGATTCAGGAAATTCGTGCAGAATATCCAACGCTTCTTGACTGTATTTTTTCATCATTTTTTGCGTGTATTCAATTCCGCCGTTATCTTTCACATATTGAATAATTTCACGCACACGTTTCTTATCGTTGTTGTAGCGTTTCACCGAATTAATCAACCATTTACGATCTTTTTCGTTCGCATTATTGATAGAATAAATTAAAGGCAATGTCATTTTTTGTTCTTTAATATCAATTCCAACTGGCTTTCCAATTGCATTAGAAGTGGTGTAATCAAACAAATCGTCTTTGATTTGGAAAGCAATTCCAACCAATTCACCAAAACGATGCATTTTTTTCGCAACTTCTTCCGAGCAACCAACAGAACGCGCTCCAGCTTCGCAACAAGCAGCAATAAGCGTGGCAGTTTTCATTCGAATAATTTCGAAATAAACATCTTCTGTAATATCCAATTTTCTCGCCTTTTCGATTTGTAGTAACTCACCTTCAGAAATTTCTTGTATCGCTACAGAAACAACTTCAAGTAAATCAAAATCTTTGTTTTTAGTCGAAATAATCAACGTCTTAGACAAAAAATAATCACCAACTAAAACGGCTACTTTATTTTTCCAAATAGCATTTAGAGAAAAAAAACCTCGACGCAAAGTACTGTCATCTACGACATCATCATGAACCAAAGTTGCGGTATGTATAAGCTCGATAAAAGAAGCCGCACGATAGGTACGCTCTTGTACTTCTCCATTTAATTTCGCCGTTAAAAAAACAAACATTGGACGCATTTGCTTTCCTTTTCTACGCACAATATAATTGGTAATACGGTCAAGAAGCGAAACATTACTCTTCATTGATTCAAAAAATTTCTGTTCAAACAATTTCATTTCCTCCGCGATTGGAGCTTTAATCAAATCTACCGTGTTAGCCAAAATTTAGTTTTTTAATTCGTAAAATTATTGATGCAATGTATAACTTGCTTAGCGTAAAATTCTTTAAATTTAAATTCTTCACCGCTTACACAAATTTTATTAGCTGTTGGTAAAACTGAAATTCCTTCCAATTGTCCCAACTGTGTCGTGAAGCCCAAAGGTAAACTTATTTTTTTAACTTGAAAAGTGAAGAATAATGGATTGTTATCTTTTGGCAAATCGAACCAATTAATAAACGCTAAAGCTTCTTTTGTGTAACCTAATAAATAGATTCCTTTGGTTGGACTTATTGGGTCAGAATCAATATACGCCGAAGTTACAGTGTAATTTGTTTTGAAAGTTTCTACTTTTATTGCAGCGTGTTTTTGAGAAGTGTCAATCGGAACAACATAATGTGTAGTTGCCAAATTTGACCATTCTTTTGTAAAAATATGCAATTGATTTTGGTAGACAAAAAATGCTTCTGCGTCCCAATTCGTCGTCATATTTTTGAACTGAAATATTTCTTGTTCAGGATAATAAAATTCAATCTTTTCTGCTTTTAGTTCTTGATAAGTTTTAGAGAAATCTATCTTCGATTTTTCGATGAAATAAATGGCTAAATCTCTACGCTTACCCAAATTATTACCAAAATCAGCAAAATAAATTCGATTATCATCTGAAGAAACTTCTTCCCAATCTACATTGGGCGCGTTTGAGATGAAAATTGTATTGATAATCTCCCCTGTTTTAGCATTAAAACGATACAATTCTGGTTTGGAATCAGAATCATTTAAACCCCAAAAAGAAGCCACATTTTTATCTTCTTTTTCATATTCTAAAGCCGAAATTTCGTTCAAGATAGTCGGTAAGTTAAAACTTTCCATTTTATAATCATCGATTGAAATTGTATCGATATTTTCTACTATTTGAGCGTAGGTGAATTTAGTTAGAATCAAAAATAAAAATATGGCTAAATATTTCATTTGATTATTTTTTAATCATTCCCAGTCTTATTGGCCAATTGTCCACAAGCTGCATCGATGTCTTTTCCGCGACTGCGACGAACATTTACCACAATATTATTTGACTCTAATGCTTTTATATAATGATCAATTGCTTGTTCTGATGCTTGTTTGTAGATTCCGTCATCAATCGAATTATATTCGATGATATTCACTTTTGAAGGAATTTTTTTACAGAATTTCACCAAGGCATCAATGTCTTCTTTTTTATCATTCACGCCTCCCCAAACAATGTATTCGAATGTAATGCGCAAACCTGTTTTATCGTACCAATATTGTAAACTTTCCAACAAATCTGTCAACGGAAATTTAACCGAAAACGGCATAATTACGTTTCGAACTTCTTCTCGAGCTGAGTGTAAAGAAACCGCAAGATTAACACGTAATTCTTCGTCTGCTAATTTCTCTATCATCTTAGGAATTCCTGAAGTTGAAACTGTGATTCGTCTTGCAGCCATTCCTAATCCTTCTGGTAAAGTTATTTTTTTGATGGCAGAAATTACTTCATTGTAATTTAACAAAGGCTCTCCCATTCCCATAAAGACAATATTACTTAATGGACGGTTAAAATAACGTTTACTTTCGTCATCGATTATCACAACTTGATCAACGATTTCGGCAGCTGTTAAGTTACGCATACGTTTTAATTGAGCTGTTGCACAGAATGTACAATCTAAACTACATCCAACTTGAGACGAAACACAAGCTGTTGTACGCGTATCGGTTGGAATTAAAACAGATTCCACAACGTTACCATCATGAAGCTTTACAGCATTCTTGATGGTTCCGTCGTTAGATTTTTGTAGAAGATCAACTTCAACTGGTTGAATCTGGAAAGACTCTCCTAATTGCTCACGTAAAGCTTTAGAAATATTTGTCATGTCATCAAATTGATGGGCATTCTTTTTCCATAACCATTCGTACACTTGTTTTGCGCGGAATGACTTTTCTCCAATCTCTTTGAAATAGTCTTCAATCTCAGCTTGTGAAAGCTTTCGTATATCTTTTTTTGTTGTATTCAAACTTGTCTTATAAGATTAACATTGCATCTCCGTAAGAGTAGAATTTATATCCTTCTTTTACTGCTTCGCTATACGCTTTCATTGTTAAATCGTGTCCAGCAAACGCAGAAATCATCATAATTAATGTTGATTTTGGTGTGTGGAAGTTTGTAATCATACAATTTGCAATAGAGAAATCGTAAGGTGGGTGAATGAATTTATTCGTCCATCCATCAAAAGCATTTAAATGACCATCAGCAGAAACTGAAGATTCGATAGAACGCATAGAAGTTGTACCTATGGCACAAACTTTTTTCTTCTCATCTATTGCACGATTTACTAAATCTGCTGTTTCTTGAGGAATAATTACTTGCTCAGATTCCATTTTATGTTTAGATAAATCTTCAACCTCTACAGCCTGAAAAGTTCCTAAACCAATATGTAATGTTAATTCAGCAAAATCAACACCTTTGATTTCTAAACGTTTTAATAAGTGTTTAGAAAAGTGTAAACCAGCTGTAGGTGCAGCAACTGCCCCTTCGTGTTTTGCATAAATAGTTTGGTAACGTTCTGCATCTTCTGGCTCAACGTCGCGTAAAATATATTTTGGAAGAGGAGTCTCTCCTAATTCTTTCAATTTTGCACGAAATTCTTCGTAAGATCCATCAAACAAAAAACGTAAAGTACGTCCACGAGAAGTTGTGTTGTCTACTACCTCTGCAACTAATGTATCATCATTATCAAAAAACAATTTATTTCCGATACGAATTTTACGTGCTGGATCTACTAAAACATCCCATAAACGAGTTTCTGCATCTAATTCTCTTAATAAGAAAACTTCGATTTGTGCACCTGTTTTTTCTTTATTACCCATTAAACGAGCTGGAAAAACTTTGGTGTTATTACGAATCATCACATCTCCTTCATCGAAATAATCAATTAGATCTTTAAATTGTCTATGTTCAATTTCTCCGGTATCACGGTGAACAACCATTAGACGAGCTTCATCTCTGTTTTCAGAAGGACGATCTGCTAAAAGTTCTTCAGGTAAAGTAAAATCGAAATCGGAGGTTTTCATTTTCATAATTGTACAATTTTTTACAAATATACAACCTCGGGTACCCCTTTGTCAAGTGAATTGAGGTATTTTATGAAATTGATAACGTTTAAATGTTTATTTTTGGCAGTTAAACTGCTTTACCAAGTAGATTTTATAAATTAGTTGAAATCGACAAATGAAAACAAAACTGCTAATACTATCAATGATTTTTACATTTTTTAGTTGTAACAAATCAGAACAAAAAGTTGAAGAATCGACTGAAATAGAACAAATTGATTCTGTTGTAACAAATGAATCACCAGAAACTGAAATACCAAAAGAATTGGTTAAAGCACCTGACTTTTCGTTAGCCGATATCAATGGAAAACGATTTGATTTATCTGATTTCAAAGGGAAATATGTCTACATTGATATTTGGGCAACTTGGTGTGGACCTTGTAAAGTGCAAATTCCTTTTATGAAAGAATTGGAAAAACAATTTCGAGAAGCACCTATTCATTTTGTAAGTATTTCTTTGGATAAAGAAGAGGATAAGCCTATTTGGGAGAAAATGGTAAGAGAAAATCAGATGTCTGGCGTACAATTATTTGCAGGAAGAGAAAACAATTTTGGCTACGATTATCAAATACAATACATTCCAACTTTTTTAATTTTAGATAAAGAAGGAAATATTATGATTGATAGTGCGCCAGCACCAATGGATTATCGAACAGGAGAAATAAACCAACAATTAGTTGATATTTTCAAAATGATGAACTAAAAAAAGCTTCCAAAAGGAAGCTTTTTTTAGTTCATTGAATATTTTAATATTTAATTATTTCTAATAGTTTTTAACAGAAGAAAAAGTATTGAAATATTTTGCGAATTACTTTACCAAAATTTTATTGGCTAATTGATTATTTCCATCAATTTTTTCTGTAATTGGTAAACCTAATAATTTAGCAATCATTGGATATACTTGCGTATTAGGAAAAACTTTAATCTCTTTTCCAGCCTTAATATTTGGTCCCCAAGCCATAAAAGTTGATTTCATTTCTGGTGTTTCTTTTACATAAAATCCGTGCGAACCTTTTGG
The DNA here is from genome assembly GCF_030328185.1 of Empedobacter sp. 225-1. NCBI lineage: Bacteria > Pseudomonadati > Bacteroidota > Flavobacteriia > Flavobacteriales > Weeksellaceae > Empedobacter > Empedobacter sp. 225-1. Next base: position 28,058 of record NZ_JACALO010000039.1, read on the forward strand.
TGCATTTTTATTTGCAAAATAATTTGGTGCATGCGCAATCAAAATAATATCACCAATACGATTGTATCGATCATTTTTTGCATCAAACTGATATTTTTTTGGAACATTTGTAGTTTTATACACCTCGAATTTATCGTTTTGTGTTGCTTTTAATTCGTTGTAAATCGATTCAATATCATTTTTATCATTTACAAATAAACTAACATACGAACCGTTTGAAGCGACTTGCATTTTAGACTCATCGATTTTTATTGGTAATTTCAACGGATTTTCGTTATCAATTCTTGTCATTCCATGATCAGATACAAAAACAAAATTTACGTTTAACCCAGTTTTTGCAACTTCATCATTCAATTTCTTAATCGATTCATCTACAAAACGAACTGCATCCCTTGTTTCAGGAGCATCTGGACCGAAAGCGTGTCCAGCATGATCAACTTCAGGAAAATAAAACGTAATCAAATGAGGTCGTTTATCCGCAGGTAACTCTAACCAATTTACAACTTGTTGTATTCGAAAATCAATCGGAGATTTTTCTGAATATTTGTAAGAATAAGTGGGTAACATTCCATTAATTGGTGCTTCAGAACCTGGCCAATAGTAACAAGCTGCTAACATATTATTCTGTTCTGCAAGATTCCAAATTGGCGTTCCACCGTACCACTTCGGATTAATAACTGCATTTCTGTTTCCTAAAGAATAACGTTCTCCCGACTCTCTATCTAACATATTATTCCCCACCAAACCGTGATGAATAGGAGTTAAACCTGTTACAATTGTGTAATGATTAGGAAAAGTAACCGAAGGAAAAGATGGATACATTGCATCTGCTTTTACTCCTTTTTTTGCAAATTCTAATAAATTCGTAGCGCCATGTTTTTCTGCATAATCATAACGAAATCCATCTGCTGATATCAAAATCACATAAGGTTTTTCTTGTTGTTTGATATCATTAACACGATTTTCAAGTACAATTTGAGGTTCAATTTCTTGTGCATTTGCTGTAACAGAAAAAGTTAAAACAATTGCAGAAAATATACTAAGTATTGTTTTTTTCATGTTTCAAATTTAGAACGTTTTATGCTTAGAATGAATTAAAAAAATGTCATTTTTTTTTCGAAAAAGTATAAATAAAAAAATCGTTACAATAATGTAACGATTCTGATAGAATTATACCTCTAATTTGATTATAAACTTTCTAATAATTTTTGAGTTCCTTCAAAATCTTCTCCTTCAGCTTTTGCCAATTCGATAGATTTTGTTGCCCATTTTTTAGCATTTACTTTGTCGCCAGTTTTACTATATAAATGCGCTAAGGTATCGGTATTGTGATAACCTTGGTCCTTTTTTACTGATTCTTGTGCCCATAAAATTGCTTTTTGCAAAGCCCCTTTATCAGTTACATTTTCATAAAATCTCCACGAAACAGAATTTAATTCGTTTGCATCAACAGCAGATACATCTTTGTATTTTTCTAACATCAATGATTCCCACATTGCATAATCTTTTTTACTATAAGCAATGTTTCCTTTAATTGAAATTAATGCCCGCTGAGCCTCTTTTTCTGTTAAAAAATCTTGAGCTTGTTTTAAGAATTGTGTTTCATCTAAGGTTTTTGAATCCTTATTATAGTTTTTTTTATAAACATTTGATAATAATAGATTATTCTCAAATTTTGTGTAAGCTGCAGGAGTAATCACTTTCTCGATAGCTGCTTTTCTTTCTTTGTAAATTTTATATGTTGGACTTTCAATTGAACTGATTCCATATTGAAGTAAAGCAACATCGTCTTTTGTCAACTCTTCTGTTTTGTTTACATTATATAAACGAATTAGTGCTTTTTCAAATAAATCTCTATCAGCATAAACCGCTTTCATCACAAAACTTTTCAAAAATTCTGGATCATTATCACCATCCTCAAAACGTTTGACAAGCGATGCCATTCTTCCTTCTGGGTTAAGTGCATCTTTACCGAATTGAATAAAATCTTCCTCTTTTACGTACCCCATTGTTCGATGTACCTCGTTTCCATCTCCATCAATAAATAAATATGTCGGATATCCTTGAACTTTAAATTTTTTAGCCAATTCAATTCCTTCCCCTTTTTCCATATCAATTTTTACATTCACAAAATTTGCATTGTAATAATCGCCAACCGTTTGCAAAGGAAATATATTTTTCACCATTAACTTACAAGGTCCACACCAAGCGGCATACGCATCTAAAAAGATTAATTTATTTTCTTTTTTTGCTTTCGCTAAAACCGTTTTAAAATCTGATTCTTCAAATTTCATCCCTGTCTGACTAAATGAAAATACACTAATTACAAGCGCTGTGAGTGTAAGAATTTTTTTCATACTTAATTGTTTATCTTATTGGTGTCTAATATAAATATTCTTACGAAGAATAAATAGAAAACTGAATAAAAAAACAAAACCTCTTTTTTTAGGTTAAAAAGAGGTTTTGTTTAGAATGTCCCGTCCTGAAATAGCGATACAAAAAAGAAATCGTTATTATGGAAGAAAGAAGCAATTATGTCAAACGTACT
>NZ_JACALO010000003.1:0-114030 GCF_030328185.1 Empedobacter sp. 225-1
TATGAGTTAAGCGAACGACCTGTTTTTAATCAAGTAACTCAAATGCTTAAAAAGGCATTTAAAATAACGAAAGACACCAAAGATTTGATATTACATTCAGATCAAGGATGGCAATATCAAATGAAACAATATCAGGCTTTATTAAATGAAAAAGGAATCATACAAAGTATGAGTAGAAAAGGAAATTGCTTAGATAATGCTATTATCGAGAATTTCTTCGGAATACTGAAATCGGAACTATTTTATTTACAAAAATTTAATTCTATTGAAGAGCTAAAAAAAGAAATAAAACAATACATTTACTATTACAATAACGATAGAATAAAATCGAACTTAAATAAAATGAGCCCGATACAATATCGAACTCATTTTTATAATTATTAATTTTTAATCTGTCCAAACTTTTGGGTGCAGTCTAAAAACCACTGCATTTTTTTTATTCTTATCCTTCGAAGCTTCTTACAGCGTCTAATGTTTTATTAATTTCAGCATCTTTAATTGCATCAGAAATAAACCAAGTTTCGTATCCAGAAGGAGCAATGTAAACTTCGTTCGTTAATAAATGATGGAAAAATTTGTTGAATCTTTCGTGGTTACATTTGGTCACATCTGTAAAGTTTTTAATTTCCGTTTGCTCTGTAAAGAAAACAGACATCATCGACCCTAAACGATTGATATGATTTGGAATTCCTTTTTCTGCAAAGATTTTAGAAATTTCAACATCTAAAGTTTCTGTAGCGTTATCAATTCTATTGAATAATGCTCTATCATTATTGATAATATTCAATGTTGTGATACCCGCACGCATCGCAATTGGATTTCCTGATAATGTTCCCGCTTGATAAACAGAGCCAAGAGGAGCAAGATGATTCATGATTTCGCGACGAGCAGCAAAAGCACCAACAGGGAAACCACCGCCAATTACTTTACCAAATGTTACAATATCTGCATTGATGTTTAAACGTTCTTGAGAACCTCCCATCGCTTGACGGAAACCTGTCATTACTTCATCAAAAATTAATAATGCGCCATTCTCATCACAAATTTGTCTCAATCCTTCTAAGAAACCTTTTTCTGGAACAATACATCCCATGTTTCCTGCAATTGGTTCTACAATAATAGCCGCAATTTCGCCTTTATTTTGTTCGAATAAAGCTTTTACATCTTCCAAATTATTGTATTCTGCCAACAATGTGTCTTTTGCAGTTCCTTGCGTTACACCCGGAGAATTTGGATTTCCGAAAGTTGCAGCACCAGAACCAGCTTTAATCAAAAATGAATCTGAATGTCCATGGTAACAACCTTCAAATTTTACAATTTTATCACGATTTGTATAACCTCTTGCTAAACGAATTGCAGACATACAAGCTTCTGTACCAGAATTCACCATACGAATCATGTCGATGTTTGGCACAACAGAAGTGATTAATTTTGCAATTTCAGTTTCCAATTCAGTTGGTGTACCAAAAGAAAAACCATTTTTCATTTGCTCAACTGTCGCATTCAAAACTCGTGGATCTGTATGTCCAATAATCATCGGTCCCCAAGAGTTGATATAATCTACGTAAGCACGTCCGTCTTCATCATAAATATAAGCTCCTTCAGCTTTTTTGATGAAAATTGGCGTTCCTCCAACAGATTTAAATGCACGAACAGGAGAATTTACACCTCCCGGAATATATTCTTGCGCATCTTTAAATAATGCGCTACTTCTTTGATACAACATAATATTTTACAAAATAGTTGCACAAATTTACTGAATCTTAAATGAATTAAGAAGTGATTTTAATTAGATTGTCAGTTTATGAGTAGATTTATTTTCTAAATAATCAATTAACGTTTTAATGAGTTGATTTTCTTTCAAAATGGTTTGATTTCCAATCAAAAATAATTGCTCTTTTGCACGAGTTAAGGCAACATTTAGTTTTCGATCTACATTTCCTTGATCATTCATATTCACCAATGCATTCAATTGCGAATGATACGTTACAGCAAAACTATACAAAATAATATCGCGCTGACTTCCTTGATAACGTTCAACAGTATCCACCGTAATTTGCTCGTAATCTGGAATATTTGCCAATTCTAATTTTTGTTTTATTAGCGCAATTTGATTACGGAAAGGCGCAATAATTCCGATTGTTTTCTTTGGATCAAATTCTTTTTGATTGATTTCGTATAAATGAATAATTTCTTGCACAAATTTGACAATCAAATCAGCTTCTTGCACATTTGTTGATGGTAAATATGGATTTTCGTCAACATTGATAAACGCAAAACGGTTATTGATTATAAATTGATGTAAGTTATTTGATTCATCATGGTGTTCGAATTGTAAATCTGCACGTTGACGATTTAAACTTTGCTTAATCTCATCATTCAAATTTGGAATATCAAAAGCAACATTTAGTTTTCCTTCATAAAAATAATTGTTCGGAAAATCAGCAATTTCTGCGTGCATTCGACCTTGAAAGGTTAGTTGATCAAACGCATTTTCGTAATTGTTTCGTTCACAAAACTCATATAATCGTTCAAAAATGGAGTTTTTACGATTGATTAAGCCAATATTTTCCAACAACTCGTTATTCGTCATTGCTAATTCAGGATTTTGTAAAACGATTGCTGGTAATTGTTTGTGATCGCCAATCATAATAAAACGCTCTGTTTTTGGGAGAATTCCAACAATTTGAGGTTCTAAAATCTGTGAAGCTTCATCAATGATAATCGTGTCAAATTTCTTTAACTTCAGTAGTTCGGTTTTACTTGAAATTGAAGCAACAGTCGAAACGAAAATACGTTGTTTTTGAACGATATCTTGAATTGTTTTTCTCGAAAATTTTTCTCCTTTTTGTTCTAATTCAGTATCTTTTTGCTCGATAATTTTATTCAATAAATTTGGATGAAATTCTGGCGAAGTAGATAGTTCATTCCCTATTCGAATAAACTTTTGTTCAATTTGATCAGAAATAGCCGAATTGATCGATTCGCATAATTCATCAACTGCACGATTGGTGTATGCCAAAAGCAAAATATTACAATTTTGGTTGTCATAGATTTCTTTTACCAATTCTTTGATGATAATCGATGTTTTTCCTGTTCCTGGAGGTCCGTTCAACAAGAAATAATCTTTTGCAGAAAGTGCTTTTTTCAGAATTCGATTTTGTTCATCCGAAAGATTTGCATTAAAATAATCATAATCCATATTATTTCTTGGAACAGATTGTGTTAAAATTAAATCTTTTTTAACTTTAGAAGAATGAATTAATCCATATAAATTTCGATACATCGAAACAAAAGAAGAGTCCATAAAATCTCTCTCTAAAGCCCATTTTCCTGAAGAATCAAACGAATCAAAAAAGTGTGTATTGGGTTGCTGATAGCGGAAACGTAACACAATAAATTCGCGCGAAATACTTTTGATTGTACATTTAAAAACCTGATTTGTTAAAACAGAATCTTTCGATTCATTTCTTGGATAAAGAATACAGATATCACCTTCGCGAATCGAAATAAAATCGTTTGCTGGATTTGTTCGTTTTAATTTAATTTCTCGTTTTGGATCAGAAATATAATTCTCAACGATTTCTAAATCATAAATAATTTCAAAATTATTGTTTTTTTCTTCGAAAGAATTTAACCACAAACTCGCCAAACCGTTGTTAGAAGTTGATTGTCCTAAGCCAAGTTTTGCCATGTATTGCTCTTTTGCAATAAAGTTGGTAAACGAATAAAAATACGCTTTTTCTAACGACGAACTATTTTTTATGGAATAGAGAAATTTATCCAATTGTTCTTCTAAAATTTCTTTGAAACGAGGATGAATTTTTCGTTTGATGAAATTAGCAGGTTTAATTGAATAGACAATTGATTCTATTTCTGTTAACGTATGATTTGCTAATCGGTTTTCGTTGATGATGATTCTATTTCGTAAATCAAAAATTCGTTGAACCCGTGCTAAAGTCGGCACATCAAAGCGTAAATTTCCTTGATAAACTTTTGAATAGAATATATAACCTTCAGTATTTTTCGTGACATCTTTAAACTCTAAATCATACAAAACACCAATGATCTGATAATACAAAAACAACTGCGTTGCATGATTTGGTTTGACACTTTTTCCATCATCCGGAAAAGGCGCACCACCAGATTTTAGTTCTATAATCTTATTTTTTCCTTCAGGATTAATATCCAACAAATCCAAACGCCCTTGAATACCATATTGTTCGCACAAAAAAGAAGGTTCTATTAAGGCGCGATCTAATGAAATATCATAAGTAGGAAAATCTTCTGCCAATACTTTTTGAATACGATTAAAATGACCTTTCGCTTCGTCGTAATATTCTTTGAGATGATCAGGATTTGTTAAATCACTACAAGCGGTATATTCCAACGGATAATTCTTAAAATCATTTTTAAAAATCTCATTGAAATCAGTTTTTTCCATATTCTCAGTCGAAAAATGATCGACTACTGCATTGGCAAAATTTCCTAATCGTATATGTTTGCTATTAGGTGCTTCTTCGTATTTCTTCTGAATATAATGCAACTCTGATGTTCCGTAATCTTGAAAACACTCGGCAATTGCGGAAATATCAACCAAATAATCTGGTTCGAGAATGATAAAGCGTGGGTGATAAATTCCTTCTTCATCAATTGTCGAATTCACTAAATTTAATTGTGCACCAACCCAAAAATTTTCAACAGAAGTAAAGTGTTCATTTACGCCATCTTCATCAATTTGAACCGTAATATTTTCTTCAGTTTCATTATCTTCATGATCACAAATCAAACAATCGCGTTTTATTTCTATGATTTGAACACGTAGTTTTTTAATTCTATTTCGTGTCAGAATCTTATTGGTATAAAATTCTTTTTCAGGAAAATAATAGATAATTTCCGAAGGAATCATTACTTCATATATCGCAGAAATGAATTCTGCAACATATTTATAATGTGTGAAATATTCGTGTTCAGTCGGTTCGTATTTCTCGCTCAAAATTCGTTGAGCTGTTTTTCGGAACGAATGAATTTTAGTAGAAACTTGGAATTGATTACAGATAAACGAAAGTTTTGAGAAAAAGTTAGAAAACTGTAAAGCTTCATTTTTAGTTAATTCAAAGGCAAGATTTTCAACCAAACGCTTTAAATCTAAATATTTAGAATTGATTGGTTTATTGGCAAGCTGAATATTTAAAATTTCATTTAAAAGTTGATTTCCTATTTCTTCTCGATTCATGGCGATTAATTTGAAGCAAATTTAAAGATAATTATATCATTTTTTTGATTTGAAATAGTTCTACAAATCTATTATGATTGTAAGTAAAATATCTGTTTAATATCGTGTATTTGAATTATATTTCTATTAATTCTTACATTAACTTAATAAATTAAAATAAACAATATGATATATTTCGCCATAACTATCCAATTTATGCGTTAGGTATTGAGTATATTTGTAGATATTGTTTAAAATTAAATGATGAGTCATCAAGAACATACCAGTAAGATTAGACGAGAAATTACTGCATCTTATCGAGAACTAAAAGAGGATTATCCAATACTTAAAAAACAGAATACCATCGGATTACTAATATTTACATTCGCTGTTGTTGTTAGTCTTTTTATGGGATATTTATGGTATATTAATGTTATTCCAGCATGGGTTTTAATTCTTGTGAATGCATTCGTATTTGGTGTTTTACACGAATTAGAGCATGATTTGATTCATTTTATGTATTTCAAAAACAATAAATTTGTACATAATTTTATGTTAGCATGGATTTGGATTTTGAGACCTTTAACACTTAATCCATGGTTTCGTAGAACCTTACATTTTCATCACCATAGATTTTCAGGAACATTACACGATGTGGAAGAAAGAGGGGTGACGAATGGTGAAAAATGGTCTTTAAAACGTTTATTGTTTACACCTGATTTAGTTTTAGGAAATCTTTTTCGTGTTAAAGTTTTATTTTCTGATATAAAATCTGAAGTTGACAAAGGAAACCTAAAATTTGAAACGGCTAATAAATTAAAATTATATGGAATTTTTGGATTAATTCCGCTGACTATACTATCTCATGTTATTTTATATTTCTTTTCGATTGATTTAGTTTTAGATTTTCTTGCTACTAAGTTTAATACAAATTTTGTATTTCCTGAAGTGATAAAATCAACGTTGAATTGGTTAAATCCATTTATTTATATTGTTTTATTACCTAATTTATTACGCCAATTTTGTTTGCATTTTATAACTTCAAACCTTCATTATTTTGGTGATGTAGAAAAAGGGAATGTAATTGAACAAACACAAATTTTAAATGTTTGGTGGACATATCCTTTCCAAGTGTTTTGTTTTTTCTTTGGCTGGACACATGCTATTCATCATTTTGTTGTGAATGAAACTTTTTATGTTCGACATATTACTCGAAAAAGAGCACATAAAATAATGAAAGAAAATGGTGTTCGTTTCAATGATTTAGGAACGTTTAAAAGAGCGAATCGTTTTCATTATTAAATATTATAACTTACAAAAACTAAAAAAATCCGTCATGTTGACGGATTTTTTTTAGTTTAATAAACTTCTTCTTTTTTGAAGAAAACGGTATCATTTCCTTTCCTAAATTTTAGTTCGGAATAACGAATCGTATAATTATCAATCATTCCGTACGTTTCTAAAATATAATTATCCTTGAAACGATAATTTCTATTTGTTTTATTTCTTGCATTGGCACCTAACTCTTCTTTAAGGCTTAATATTTTTGGAGAAATCTCAAAACGTGGGTCAGTTTCTATTCGATTGATAATGATATTTATATCCGTTGAGTCCATAATTAGAATAGTTTGTTGTTTCATCTTTTTGATTCCAGAAATATCTGTTGAAACAATCTTTGGTTCTCCTTTGAATCCAATTCCAGCCTGATGTAGATCATTTATTAAATCATCATTTGAATACATTTGACTTCTGTAACCATATTTTACCATTGGAATGACAACTGTAAAAAATAGAGCCAACGAAACAATCATTGCTGCTTTATTGTAGCCAGCCATTCTTAGTCCATAGTAAATAAATGGAACCAAAATTAATAATACAATACCAAAAATAATAACAGCAATTAATCCAGATTCCATTAGCTTTTTATCATGGTTAAAAATTCATCTTCTGTCAAGACCACTACAGTTCCAATTTCCTCAGCTTTTTTTAATTTACTACCTGCTTTATCTCCAGCAACTAAGAAATTTAAATTTTTAGAAACAGCCGAAATATTTTTTCCTCCATGGTCTTCTACCATTTTCTGTGCTTCGTTTCGTGTAAATTTGGTTAAACTTCCCGTAAACAAAAATGTTTTCCCTTCTAATGAATTGGATAATGGTTTTGCTTCTTCACCAATTTCAAAATTTAATCCATAATCACGTAAACGTTGAATTAGATTTTGATGTTGTTCTTCTTTAAAATATTCTTTGATTGAAAAAGCAATTTTTTCTCCAACATCTGGTACAGCAACCAATTCTTCCATAGTAGCTTGCATTAGTCGGTCAATATTCTGAAAGTGTTTGACTAATTTCTTCGCAACCGTTTCACCAACATGACGAATTCCGATGGCATATAATACTTTTTCGAAAGGTTGTTCTTTCGATTTTTCAACAGATGTAATAATATTCTGAGCCGATTTTTCGGCCATTCTATCCAAAGGTAAAATAGCTTCTTTTTGTAAGGTATAAAAATCAGCAATATTGTTGAGTAAATTTGCGTTGTGTAATAAAACTGCAGTTTCAGCACCAATGCTTTCAATATCCATTGCTTTTCTCGAAACAAAATGCTCTAATTTTCCAATAATCTGTGGTTCACAACCATTTTCGTTTGGACAATAATGTTGTGCTTCGCCTTCGTTTCGAATTAGTTCTGTTCCACAAGAAGGACATTCTTTAATAAACTCTATTTCTTCCGTTCCAGGTTGACGTACGTCTGTATTGACACCTACTATTTTTGGAATAATTTCTCCACCTTTTTCAACATAAACTATATCGCCAATGCGGATATCCAATTTTTTGATGATGTCTTCATTATGAACAGATGCACGTTTTACAATTGTACCAGCCAACGAAACAGGTGAAAGATTAGCTACTGGCGTAATTGCTCCTGTGCGTCCAACTTGATAATCAATACTTAATAATTCAGTCTCAGCAGCTTCTGCTTTAAATTTATAGGCCATCGCCCAGCGTGGTGATTTTGCAGTATAACCTAATTCATCTTGTTGTGAAAAAGAATTGACTTTAATTACAATTCCATCCGTTTCATAGGGCAAATTTTTACGTTCGATATCCCAATAGTCAACAAAAGCTAAAACTTCTTCCAAGGAAGTACATAATTTAGATGTATGCGGAATTTTAAATCCTAACTCATCCGCGGCTTGTAGCATTTCCCATTGCGTAGAATACGGCAAATTATTTCCAATAAAATAATACGGAAAGCATTGCAAACCACGTTTAGCAACTTCGGTATTATCTTGTAATTTCAATGAACCTGAGGCGGTATTACGAGGATTTGCATACAATTCTAATCCATTTTGAGCGCGTTCTTCGTTAATAGCTGCAAATTTATTTAGCGGTATAGTAATCTCTCCACGCATAAAAAAACGTTCGGGATAATTACCTTTCAATTTTAAAGGAACAGATTGTATGGTACGAATATTATTCGTGATTTCATCACCTTGTGTTCCATCTCCACGTGTTACAGCCTGAGTTAACTCACCATTTTCGTATAAAATAGAAATTGAAGCACCATCGTATTTCAATTCACAAACGAATTCTACAGCTTCGTCAAGCGTCTTTTCAATTCTTTTTTCCCAGTCTTGTAAATCTTCTACTGAGTACGAGTTATCCAACGAATACATTCTAAATTCGTGTGCAATGGTTGGAAAGTTTTTTGTCACCATGCCTCCAACTCGTTGAGTAGGGGAATTAATATCAAAAAACAAAGGATTCTCGTCTTCTAAACGTTTTAATTCTTTTAATTTCAAATCAAATTCGAAATCAGAAATCGTCGGTTTATCTAAAACGTAATAATTATAATTATGCTGAGTAAGCTCTTCTCTTAAAGCTAAAATTTTATCTTGAATTTCCATTCTAAAAATGTTACAGAACAAAGATAAACACTTGAATTTAGACGAACAATTTTTAAAATAATTTGGAATGATTTATATTTAGGAATATTTATTGAAGGGTATATTGAAAATAATTAAGTATGAATAATTTATTAGAAGTTTTAGATACTAAATCAAAGGAATTTGAAAACACAGTTTCTATTGTCACAACTGGAGCTGCAGCAGGAATTGCGATTTCGAAAGCAATTAATAAAGATCAAAAAATTGGTGCAATTGTAGGTATTGGAGTAGGCTTATTGGCTTATGCTATGTTTAGCCCTAAGAATAAATTGAAAAAAGAAAATTTGAAACTTGAAAAACAAATCCATAAAATTGAAAGCAAATTTGAAAAATAATCTATTTTTATACGCAAGTATCTTTTCCTATTTAGGGAGTTTAATCTTGCCTGTACATTTTGTGTTTGAAGATGCAGAAGGTTATTTTGGTTATGTTTATGCTTATTTAGGTTGGATGACATTTCCGTATGTAGATTTTTATTGTTGGTTAGGTAATTTCACCTTATTGTTTTCTTGGATTTTTTATCGAAAAAAAGCAAGTTTATATACAAGTTTTTTAACACCGATATTAATGTCATTTTATGGAATAAATCATTTCACAGAATTGAATATGTTGGAAGTTCACGAGTACAATTATCCACTTTTTGGATATTGGGTTTGGTTACTTTCATCTATTTTTATGGTCATTTATCATTATAAACGAAATGTTTTAAAAAGTCAAACTATTTAAGTTTGACTTTTTCTGTATTATGAATATGATAATTTGTTCTCGATAACGATTAGATACAATTTAAAAATATATTCTTATAATTTATATATAATTAATTTAATTGAGATATTTAGCGTATTTCATTAAAAAAGTCGGTTAAAAGTGCTTTAAAAATACCTATTTTGGAAGGTTTTTACATTTTATTCCGAATATGATAATTATTCCTCGATACACATTAGGTAATATACAATATTTTCTCTATATATTTATTGAATAATCACAGAAATAACTCTATCAAATAAATGGAGTAATATTTTTTTATTTATAAAAATTTATTAAATTTGATAAAATATTAATCTCTATTAAAACTATGGAGATTATAAAAATAGCCACTTAAAATACTATAAAAACGAATCTATTTATATTAGTAGATTTCATGTGTTAATTTAATTTCAATAACTCAACTTAAGATTTAGGTTGAGTTTTTTGTTTATTTTTACCTTTCATTCTTTTATATGGAAATAGAACAAATTCTGACTCAAATTTCACCAATATCATCAATTTCGCTTCATCAACTAATTGATAAAATTGAATTAATAAATTTCCCTAAAAACTATTCTTTTTTAAATGCTGATAAAATAGAAAAGAAAGTTTATTTCATTAAAAAAGGAATTGTTAGAGCCTATACGATTGATGATGGGAAAGAATTGACATTTTGGTTTGGAAAAGAAGGTGATTCTATTTTGTCTATGAGAAGTTATGTGGAAAATAAAACGAGTTACGAGACGATAGAAACGATAGAAGATTGTGAATTGTACGAAATAAAAATTGCAGATTTACAAGAGTTTTATTTAACCAATTTGGAAATAGCTAATTGGGGACGAAAATTAGCCGAAAACGAATTAATCAAAACAGAAGAACGATTTATTTCGAGACAAGTTGGAACAGCTACAGACCGTTACAGAAAGTTATTAATTGAAACTCCAAGTTTAATTAACCGTGTTCAGTTGGGATATATTGCATCGTATTTAGGTATTTCTCAAGTGACTTTAAGCCGTATTCGTGCCGAAATATAACTGAATAATTTTTTAACATTTGTAAAAAAATAGTTTAATTTTCTGATTCATCTTTGCGAAAAATATAAACAAAATGAATTGGATTTTATTGATTTTAGGTGGATTGTTCGAAGTTGGTTTCACTTCATCTTTAGGAAAAGCGAAAGAAACCACTGGTTCTGAAATGTATATGTGGTATGGCATATTTGGAGTCTGTTTAGTTGCTAGTATGTTTTTGCTGATTAAGGCGACACAGACTTTACCTTTAGGTACAGCTTATGCAGTTTGGACTGGAATTGGAGCGGTTGGAACTGTGTTAGTTGGAATATTTGTATTTAAAGAACCCGCAAATTTTTGGCGAATATTTTTTATTTTCACTTTAATTAGTTCAATTGTTGGGCTGAAATTTGTATCAAATTAAAATGTTTTATACGTGTGTTTGTCTGCCAATATGGCTGAATATTACAAGGTTTTTTCATTAAAATGAAGTGGTATTGTTTTTGAATTAATACCTTCAAAATATACATATGAACAATAATAGAGATTATAGTTTCGAAGAAATTCCTGATAGCTTTCACAATGAGCAAGATTTTTATGCAAAATTTAGAGAAAGATTAGATGATGTTCAGAAATTTCCAGCAGATTATTTATTCAAATTCATTTACCCTTCAAACGAAGAAACAATGAAAAAAATAAAAGATGTTTATGCAGGAACAAATGCAGAATACGAATACAAAGCTTCGAAAAACAGAAAATATACGTCAATTTCGATTAAACTTTATGTTATTGATTCAGAAACTGTGATCAATTATTACAAAGAGATTGCTAAAATAGAAGGCGTAATCATGCTATAATAAAAGGTTGCAGATGCAACCTTTTATGTTTTTTGGAAAGAGTAGGGGAGTTACAATAATTTAGAAAAATCTTTTGATTCTAATAATTCTTTGAAAAATTCATTCGTAAAATCTGTCACTTTTTGATGAACTTTATTTCCACTCGAAATGCGATGAACACCTAATTCGCTAATTATCTTATATGAACTTAATTTTGGTGTAATAAAGATATTTAACGGTAATTCAATTTGATTAATTACATTTTCGATATCAGATTTTTCTTCAATCAAAGGAACAAAAATTCCGTCCGCACCAGCTTCTTTGTATAATTTGGCTCTTTTTAAAGTTTCTTCTAAAGGATTTTCAACTTTTGTTGTATAAGTATCAATTCTGGCATTAATGAAAATATCTTTATTTTTTGAATTTAAATATTCCTTAATAGATTTAATCTTTTTTTCGAGCACAATTTGATTGGATAATTTTCGATTATCATCATCTGTATTTCCATCCTCTAAATTGATTCCGACAACACCAGCATCAACTAATTTTTCGATATAATCATTCAACGTTTCTAAATCCTCAGTAAAACCACTTTCGATATCTGCTGAAACTAAAAGTGATGTAGATTTTGAAATCCGTTCGATTATATACAACATTTCATAAAACGAAATATTTTGACCATCTTCATAACCTAACATATTGGCAATGGCATGACTCGAAGTGCCTACAGCTAAAAAACCGGCTTCTTCGGCAGCTTTTGCACTTATAATATCCCACACATTTGCAATAACAAGTGGGTAATTTTGGTTATGCAATTTCTTGAAATTTTCTAAAGACATAATACTATTTTTTGTGTTTCAAAGAATACATCAATAATCGTTCATTTATTCAATTACAAACACTTGTAAATGTTTGCAAATATTTGTAATTGAATAAAGTGTTGAATATCCGTATTATAATATTAATATATTAAACAGTGTAAATGTATTTAAATTGAAAATTACTTTAGTAAATATAATTGTGCGCAAACTTTTGCATCGGATAATGCTTCATGATGATTCAGTTGTAAATTAAATTTTCTAGCACAATCTGATAGTTTAGTTGGTTTGATTCCTTTCAATTTAAAAATTCTATAAGTACATTCCCAACGATCAGAAAGATTAAGTTGTGAATAGTTTAAACCATAGAATTCCATTGTATGTTTTAGAACAGAACGATCAAAAGCTTCATTATGCGCAACTACAATTTGATTTTGTAAACGGTGTTTAATTTCAAAATAGATATCGTCAAATGTTGGTGCATCAATTGTATCTTCTGGGCGAATACCATGTACCAAAATATTGTGGTAATTATATTGATTAAGAGGTGGTTGAATTAGCGTGTAGTACTCGTCTGTAACCACATTATCAGTTACAGTAACGATTCCAACTGCACAAGCTGAATTGCGATAATTATTAGCAGTTTCGAAATCAATTGCAACAAAATTTTCCATAGATTATAAATTTGATGTGATAAAATTGATTATTTTTTCGGTTTCAAAAGGAGAAAACCAATTAACTTTTTCATCTTTTTTAAACCATGTCATTTGACGTTTTGCAAATCGTCTTGTATTCTTTTTGATTTCATCTATTGCAAAATCTAATGTTATTTTTTCATCAAAAGAATCAAATAATTCTCGGTAACCAACAGTTTGTAAAGCATTTAATTCTTTCAAATGAAACAACAATTTAGCTTCATTCAACAAACCTTCGTTCATCATAATGTCAACGCGACGATTAATGCGATCGTACATTTCTTCGCGAGGAAGTTCTAAACCAATTTTTATTATGTTAAATGGACGTTTGCCTAAATTATTATTTCTGAATTGTGAGAAAGGTTGTCCAGAAGATCGGTAAATTTCTAAGGCTCGTGTAACGCGTTGTTTATTGAAAATATCGACTTCGTTAAAGTATTTAGGATCTACCTGTTCTAATTCTTTTTGTAACTTTTCGATTCCAAACTCTTCTAATTCATCATTCAATTTTTCTCGAATAGCAGGATCTACCTCTGGAAAAGTATCAAAACCAACTGTAATGGCTTTTTCATATAAACCAGATCCACCAACCATCACACAAATATCATTTGTTTTGAAGTAGTTATCTAAAAATAACAATCCATCTCGTTCAAAATCACCAACTGAATATTTTTCGTAAATAGAAATATTTTGAATAAAATGATGTTTTACTTGAGCCAATTCTTCGTTTGAGGGAACAGCTGTTCCTATTTTCATTTCTTTGAAAAATTGTCGGCTATCACACGAAATAATTTCGGACTGAAAATGTTTTGCAACCGCTATAGCCAAATTCGTTTTACCAATTGCAGTTGGACCAACAACAGAAATTAACGTTTTATTTTTTTGAATATTTTGCATGCTTTACTATATCAAGCGCAAGATACTTCGATATTTTATGAAAAGAAAAAGCTTCTATTAGAAAATAGAAGCTTTGTGTATGATATAAAAAATTAGTTGTTGAAGTGATATAGAAAAACTACATCTGCTGTATAAGCAGGTTTTGGATTGTCTTTAATTTCGAAGTTAGCTTCAATTACGACTTTTGCAATTCCTCTTAAGTCAGTTATCTTTTTTAATTTAGCTGTTAATCTTACTTCGCTATCTACTAAAACAGCTTGTCCAAATTTTAAATTCTCAATCCCGTAATTGATTAACATTTTGATATTTCGAACTTCTGCAATTTGATCCCATAAATGAGGAATCAAAGAAAGTGTTAAATAACCATGAGCAATTGTTTTTTTGAAAGGACCTTCATTAGCAGCTTTTTCTGGATCTGTATGAATCCATTGATGATCTAAAGTTGCATCAGCAAAGCGATTGATTTGTTCTTGTGTTATAATGTGCCAATCTGATTTTCCGATTTCTTTTCCTTCGAAAGCTTTGTACTCATCGAAATTATTAATAATTACCATTATTCAGGTTTTTTTGTTTTTAGTATTCTAATTGTTCAAATCTAATGAATAATCGGCAGAAAAATAAATATTCATCTAACAATAATTATGCATGAATAATAAGTATAAAAAATCCGATTCTTAAATTTAAGAATCGGATTGATTTTGATTTATTTAATAGTTTTAATCTACAATCTCTGCATCTTCTACATTTGCATAAACTTGCTGTGTTGATTTCCAAGATAAATATTTTAAGACTTCTTTATTGAAATATTTCATTCCAAAAAGTAAAATCCCAAGGTCATCTATTAAACCAAAAGGTCCTAAAAGTGCTTCTGGAATAAAATCAATTGGAGAAATTATATATAAAGTTGCCAATAAACCTAAAACAATATTTTTCATGTCAGGTTTGTAGTTACCTTTTCTGAAATCGCTTAGCATTGCAAAAAATGCTTTCACTTTTTCGAAGAAAGATTTGTCATTTTGAGCTGCCATTGCAGCACCACTAGCGACTTTAAAGAATTTTGATTTTTTCATTTTACAAAATATGTTTTAAAAACGTATTATGTATTACAAAGTACATGCCAATATTTAGTTGTAAACTATTTTTGTAAATCTTGTTCAATTGAAAAAATCCATTCAAATTTCTGGTTTTCAAACTTTTCTTCAGCCAATAAATACAATGTTTTTTCGGTTTCTTCATACTTTACTTTATCCATTGTTGCTGGATTAAATGGAGGTAACTGTTCTATAGCAACCGTAATTTTTTTTGTATTTCCTTTATAATTGATTTCTTTCGAAATTTCTAGTTTATTCATGATCATTTTCTTTGCGGCGTAAATTTACAAAATAAAGGTTTTCTAAGGAGTTCTTAAGAGATAATATTATCTTTGTTTGTATAATACAGAATATAAATGAACGATTTACACGACCAATTAAAAAATTTATTTCCTGATCATATCGCAGAACCAGAAGAAAATCAAGAGGTTGAAAATGAATTATGGATGCAAGATGATCCATTGATATGTAAATACGAAAAACGTAAAGGAAAACCTACCACTGTAATAGAAGGGTACACGGGAGCGGACGAAGATTTTAAACAATTGGCCAAAGAAATAAAGGTCTTTTTGGGGGTTGGAGGCAGTTTCAAAGACGATTCGATCATTATACAAGGAGATTATCGCGATAAAATAATGTCTTACTTGAAGGATAAAGGATTTAAAGTGAAAAGGGTAGGTGGTTAATAAATTCTTTACCATTATTACAGATAAAGATTGTATATTGTATCCTTATTTTTAATTTTAAAATCATGAGTAAAGCAGCATCAGAATTAGTTTTAAATGCAGACGGAAGCATTTACCATTGTAATATAAAACCAGAACATTTAGCTGATACAATTATAACAGTTGGTGATCCAAATCGAGTTGAAAAAGTGTCAAGACATTTTGACACCATAGAGCATATCACTTCTAAAAGGGAGATTGTTACACATACAGGAATGTTGAACGGGAAACGTTTAACGGTTATTTCGACAGGAATGGGAACAGATAATATTGATATTGTTTTCTCTGAATTAGATGCGTTGGCAAATATTGATTTGGAAACTGGAGAGATTAAAAAAGATTTCAGAAAATTATCATTTGTTCGTTTAGGTACTTCAGGAGCTTTGCAAGAAGATATTCCTGTAGATAGTTTTGTAATTGGTTCTCACGGATTAGGTTTAGATGGTCTTTTGCATTATTATGTTGGAAGTGAAGCTGTGATGAATAAAGAGATTGAAGATGCTTTTATCAAACATGTAGATTGGTCACCAAATAAAGCACGACCTTATTTAGTTGGAGGATCTGAAACTTTACTAAATAAATTAGCATCAGAAAAAACAATTCAAGGAATAACAGCTACAGCATGTGGATTTTATGGACCTCAAGGTCGCTTTTTGAGATTGCAACCTAACCCTGCTGATATCAACGAACGTTTGACTTCTTTTAACCTTAATGGATTAAGAATTTCTAATTTTGAAATGGAAACTTCTGCAATTTATGGGTTAGCAGCGATGATGGGACATGAAGCTTTATCGGTGAATGCAATTGTAGCGAACAGAATTTTAGGTGAATTTAGTACAGATTCTTACAAAACGGTCGATGCAATGATCGAGTATTCTTTGGAAAGATTAACAAAGTAATAAATAACAATAATAGAATAGAAAAGCTCGAGAATAGTCTCGAGCTTTTATTGTAGAAGATAATTATATTTTAATTTAAATTCATTAATTCTTTTGCTTGATTGATCGCGGCTTCTGTTAATTCTGATCCAGAAATCATTTGAGCAATTTCTTCTAAGCGCTGTTGCTGAGATAGTTCAATCACATTTGTTTGTGTCGTTTCTTCAACCACTTCTTTGTAAACTTTTAATTGATAATTTCCTTTAGAAGCAACTTGTGGTAAATGTGTAATCACTAAAAGTTGCATATTATCAGCCATCGACTGCATTACTTTTCCTGTTTCGTTTGCAACTTTACCTGAAATTCCAGTATCAATTTCATCTAAAATTAATGTTGGTAAATGTTGATGCGTGGCCAATAATTTTTTGATTGCTAACATCAATCTCGAACGTTCACCACCTGATACAGATTTTTCGAAAATACGTGGTTCCATTCCTTTATTTGCAGAAAATAAAAACAACACTTCATCTTTTCCAGTTACTGTAAAATCTAAAGTTTCGTTGAGTTGAATCGTTAATTGCGAATTTTCCATTCCCAATTGTGATAAAGTATTCAAAATGTTTTTTCGAATAATTTCAATTGATGAGAATCTATTTTTTCTAATTTTTAAAGCTTGTTTATCTAACTTTTCTGAAATCGCATTTAATTCTTTCGTTAAGTGAATAATTAAATCACTTAAATTATCAAAACCAGAAGTTTGACTTTCTAATTCATCTCGTTTAATAATTAATTCTTCAATGGTGATTACATTGTGTTTGCGTAATAATTTATGAATCAAATCGAAACGATCTGTGATTTCTTGTAAACGTTCTGGATTAATTTCTGTAGATTCGATCAAATGACTCATTTCTCCAGAAATATCTTGTAATTCAATTTTAGAAGAAATTAATCGCTCATAAATCGAATTGTATTGAGAATTATAATCCGAAATTTTATTTAACTTATTACTTGCTTCGTTCAATTGAGAAATAATTCCCATTTCGGGATGTTCTAAAAATTGATAAGTTTCATTTAACGTCGAAATGATTTCTTCAACATTTGTTAATGATTTTATTTCGAATTCTAAATGTTCTAACTCATCATGTTTAAGAGATGCATTGTTTAATTCTTCCCATAAATGCAATTTGTATTCTAAATCCTGTGATTGATTTTCGAGTGAATTCTGCGCATCTTTTATTTTTTTCTTGGTCGAAATATATTGATTGAATACTTTTTTATACTCTTTTAACAATTCTTTATTTTCTCCGTAAATATCCAACATCGATAATTGAAAATCAGCTTCGAAAATTTTTGGTGTATTAAATTGAGAATGTATATCGATCAATAATTCAGATAATTCTTGTAAAATAGAGACTTTTACAGGGGTGTCATTGATAAAAGCACGTGATTTTCCTGAAGGTAACAATTCTCTTCGAAGAATAGATTCGTCTTCATAATCTAAATCATATTCTTCAAAAAAATCATTCAATTCAAGATCTTTAATATTAAAAATTGCTTCAATAATACATTTTTCATCCGCATTTTTCAATGCTTTTAAGTCAGCACGTTCACCTAAAACCAATTTCAAAGCACCTAAAAGAATAGATTTACCAGCACCGGTTTCACCAGTGATTGTTGTCATTCCTTGATGAAAATCAATCTCTAATTGATCGATAATTGCAAAATTATTAACGCGAAGTGTTCTTAACATTTACTTTTTCATTTTATTCCAATACGTATCGTTGTACTTTGGAGCGATAGAATTTAAAATTTCTTTTAATTTTTCGATATTCACTGATGACGTTTGTCCACCTGTAAATACCTGACTAATTTCGCTATTTTTTGCTGTTAAGAAAAGTTCTAAAGGATAAAATTGAGAATAATTTCCTCTTTGGTAAAATTCTAATTGTAACAAGGTATTTCCGATCGCGTTTTTACCTCTCAACTCATTTTCTGCCATAATATCCAATCCATTTCTGTGGTATTGATAAGTGATGTTACGTAAAGTTGAGTTGTCGGATTTTAGAATATTGTTAATTAATGATGTACGAGATTTTAAACCGTCCATTTCGCTCCAACCAGAAAAATTATTATTCGTTTGACCAAAGTCAGCAATTTTCTTCGCCATTTTGAAATATTCAGTACCACCTTCTTTTGTAAAAGTATCTGCATCATAACCTAATACTAAATACACATAATATGTTATCACATCTGTTAAATTTTTACCACTGAATTTACGATCATTGAATATTAATTCTTCGAATTCTTGGTATTGGAATGTGAAATTATCATCTGATAAATTAAGAACAGGTGTATAATAAGTAGAGTTGAAAACTGGACGACGAGATTGAACCAAAATAGATCCTTTTAGTCGATTTCCTTCTCTTTCTTTAATGTTTATAACGAAACTAGCTTCAATTCTTTCGTATGTTTTTAGTCGATCATTTGTCCATTTAGTAGAATTAATAAAGGTTGTCAGTGATTTTTCTAAGGTTTGATACATTTGTGTATTTGAACCCTGAACCATTGAATAATCAACTTTAACATCAGCAATAAGATTCTGGGAAAAAGCAGAAACAGCTAAACATGTTGAAAAGAAAATTGAGGCTAATTTCTTCATTATATTGTTATAATTTATTTAAAATAACAGTCAAAATATCTTTTGCGACTTCAGTTTTTGATTTTGCATCAAATTGTTGCATCGATAAATCTTTGTCAATAATTGTAATTTTATTTGTATTCTTCTGAAAACCGGCTTCTTTATCTTGCATCGAATTTAGAACAATAAAATCAAGATTTTTTTTGGTTAATTTTCTTTTTGCATATTCTTCTTCATTATTCGTTTCTAAAGCAAAACCAACCAATAATTGATGTGTTTTGATTTCACCTAATGATTTCAAAATATCTGGATTCTTAACCAGTTCTATGGTTAAATTATCATCGTTTTCTTTCTTAATTTTTTGTTCAGCCATTTCTTTTGGACGATAATCTGCAACAGCTGCCGACATTACAACAACATCTGCATCAGCAAAATTATCGTGCATCGCTTTGTACATATCACGAGCAGAAACAACATTTATTCGTTCGATAGGATAACCAATGACAGATTCATGACTAGGCCCACTAACCAACGTGACATTTGCACCAAGATTAGTAGCAGCCTTCGCAATCTCAAAACCCATTTTTCCTGAAGAATAATTACCTATAAAACGTACAGGATCTATGTTTTCGTATGTTGGTCCAGCAGAAACAACCACTTTTTTTCCGTAGAGTGGAAGAGTAGCTGCAATAGAACTTTCTAAAAATGAAATAATATTCTCGGGTTCAGCCATTCTGCCTTCACCTAACAATCCACTTGCCAGTTCACCAGCTTCTGCAGGAATGCAACTATTACCAAAAGATTCTAATTTTGAAATATTTTCTAATGTAGACGGATGTTTGTACATATCCAAATCCATCGCTGGAGCAAAATAAACTGGACATTTTGCAGAAAGATAAGTTGCTAAAACCAAATTATTACAGGTTCCATCTGCCATATGGGAAAGCGTATTTGCAGTGCAAGGGGCAATTATCATATAATCAGCCCAAAGTGCATATTCTACATGATTGTTCCAGTCTCCTTTATCACCGAAAAACTCCCATTCAACTGGGTGTTTGGACAACGTTGAAAGTGTAAGTGGAGTGACAAAATTTTGTGCATCAGGTGTCATAATAACTTTTACTTCTGCACCTTTTTTGATAAGCCCTCTAACAAGAAAAGCGGCTTTATAGGCCGCTATTCCGGCAGTAACTGCCAAAAGAATTTTTTTACTATGTAAAACAGACATTATTTATCCTCATTTGGATTTCTGTAATATACGTCATTGTCTAACCATTCCTTAACCGCAATAGATGTCGGTTTTGGTAATCTTTCGTAGAATTTTGAAACTTCGATTTGCTCTCTGTTTTCAAAAACTTCTTCTAAAGAATCTGTATGTGCAGCAAACTCATCTAATTTCTGAATTAATTCAGTTTTCATTTCTTGGTTAATTTGTTCTGCTCTTTTTCCCATAATTACAATCGACTCGTATAAGTTTCCTGTTTTCTCATCGATTTTATTACGATCATAAGTTTGTGTTGTTGGTGCTGCACCGATATCCTTGAAATTCATAATGAAAGAATTTTTATATATTTTACTATTTATTATTATTTTGCTCTTTGCTTAATTCAGCTTGTTCAGCTTCAATTTTTTTTCTCGACTCTTCTAATTCAGCGAGAATTTTTTTAGTTTCAATTATATCTTTATCAACTTTTTCCATCAATTTATTTGCTTCAGACTTGAATTTAGTTTCTGGATAATATCTTGTTAACAATAGATATTGTGTTCTAGCATCTTGTAAACGTAATTCTTTGTTTTCTAAACGAGAAAAGTTTAACGCTAATTCTGCTTTAGCACGCAAAGAGTACATCATGGCTTCTTCTCTAAATTTAGAATCTGGGTACTCATCAATCATATTATCGAATGACACACCAGCAGCCTTATATTTCATCGTTTTATAATAAACTTTTGAAATTTCGAAAGACTTTAACTCTAATTTCTGTCTAAGCTCTGTAATGTAATTATTCGCATCATTTACATGATTTGATTCTGGGTACGAGTTAATGAAACCTTGTAATTCACTAATCGCTGTATAAGTACTTGTTTGGTCTAAATCATACTTCGGTGAATCTTTGTAATAAGAAAAAGCTGATTTAAATAATGCTTCTTCTGCACGACTATCCATTGGGTAAGATCCTGCAAAACTCTTAAATTGATGACCTGCCAAACGAAAACTTTTTTCGTTAAAGTTCGCTTGCGCCATATTATATGCAATATCAGCTGCTTTTTCCGTTCCTACAAAAGACGTTGAAATTTTTTCGTATAATTCGTTTGCCAAGTCGTATTTACCATCTTGGTATAACTGCGTAGCTAATGTAAAGATTTCGTCTTTATCTGTACTTTTCATCGCTTTGTTGTAGGTCTTGTTACAAGACACTAATGAAGCGCCAATTAAAACTAGTAAGCTTAGTTTTTTAAACATTCTGCAAATTTAATAAAAATTGAGGACTAAAGTATAAAAAATTATTTTCTTATCCTCTTAATAAAATCTCAAAGTTTTGAATTATTACGCTGTTGTGTCTGCGCTTAATGTAACTACATCACGATCAAATAGATATAACCCGCCTTTGTCAGAGCCAATCATTTCTAATTTATCTAAAATATTTCGAGCTAATTTTTCTTCTTCGATTTGTTCAGACACATACCATTGTAAGAAATTGTGTGTAGAATAATCTTTTTCTTCTAATGTTAACCCAACAATTTCGTTAATGGATTCAGAAACAAAACATTCGTGTTTTAATATTGCTGTAAAAACTTCTTTTAACGTAGTAAAATCTTGTTTTGGTTCTTCAATTTGTGGTACAAATGCTTTGCCACCTCTTTCGTTGATGAATTTTATTAATTTTAACATATGCATGCGTTCTTCATCAGCGTGAGCGTATAAGAAATTAGCTGTCCCTTCTAATCCTTTTACTTCTGCCCATGAAGCCATAGCTAAGTATAATTGAGAAGAATCACCTTCTAATTTTATTTGTTTATTTAACGCATTTAATACTGAGTCTTTTATCATGATTTTATTTTTTAGATGTTAGATAATAATTGGTTAATTTTTGTTGTTAAATTATCCGATGCAGGAACTAAAGGTAAACGTGTATAGGGTTTACAAACACCTTTGTTGTCTAAAACAGCTTTAATCCCACAAGGGTTTCCTTCTTCGAAAATAGCACGTGTTATTTCAACAACTTTGTAATGTGCATTATAAGCTGCATCAACTTCTTTGTTTAATGCTTTGCGAATCATCTCTGTAAAGATTGTAGGAATACCTTGACCAATAACAGAAATAACCCCAGAACCGCCTGCTAATGTCATAGGTAAAGCAAATTCGTCGTCACCAGAGATAATGTTAAAATCTTCGCGAGTATTTTTACGAATAATATCTGTAGATTGTAAGAAATCTGGAGAAGCTTCTTTAATTGCAACGATATTTTTAAATTCATTTGCTAAACGAATTGTTGTATCCGCTGTAATATTAGATCCTGTTCTACCTGGTACATTGTACAAAATAATATTTGCATTTGTACTTTCAGCAATTGCTTTATAATGTTGGTAAATACCTTCTTGATTCGGTTTGTTGTAATAAGGTGAAACAGTAAGAATTGCACTATAATCGCTCAAATCTGTTTCCTGATATTCTTTAATAACTTCTGCAGTATTGTTTCCTCCAATACCTAAAACCATCGGAACACGATTAGCATTCGCTTTCTTTATTGTTTCGATTACCTTTAGCTTTTCATCTTTTGTAAGCGTTGCAGCTTCAGCTGTAGTTCCTAAAATAACTAAATATTCAACACCACCATCGATACTGTAGTTTACTAATTTTTCTAATGCAGTATAATCTACCGTACCATCTTGTTGAAAAGGCGTAACCAAAGCAACTCCTGTCCCAATTAATTGTTTCATCTTCTATTAAATGTATTAAATCTATTACTAAGTAAATTTCGGAATTATATTTTGAATAGACAAACTATAGCGATTATCTATAATTGGTCTTAGATAAAATCCAAAATCTTCCAAAAATAACAATTAATTTATAGGTTTAAAATTAAATTAATCGAAGATTGTATGATTTTACTTATAAAAAAAGCCACTCGATTGAGTGACTTTACTATACTTTTTGACTTTAAATTAGTTAAATGTATATTTAAATCCTAAAGAAAAACGACCAGCTTCAAAATCTGAATCATTTGATAATCTCCAATCAGGCTTCCAATCAAAATGTAAAGCCAAAGGAGCAGATGGAATTTTATATTCTAAACCTGCTTGTGGACGAATACCAAATATTGTTTTATCTTCATAATATCCTTTATCTACAAATTTTAATTGAGGTCCAACCCCTACATACCATCCTAATCCGTTTGTACCAGAAAAAGATTGATTATATGTATAATCAGCACCTAAAACAGTAACATGATCACCAAACATTACTTGTACATTACCAGCGTTTTTACCATCAAAAGAGTGTTTAAATTGTGGACCTACAAGTGTTTCTCCGTCTCCTAAATCTACAACAACACCTAAAGCATTTTTATAGTTTTGAGCATTTACTTGAGAAATTCCTAATGCCATTACAGCAACTAATAATACTTTTTTCATTTTATAAATTTTTTAGTTCTTTTTTTGTTATGCCAATAGTTAAACAAAAAGCATGCAAATGTTACTTTAATGTTAAATATTAACATTATAAAAACCGATTAGCAAATCCTATAGTACTTTAATTCAATAGTATATTCACTTAATTTAAAATCATTCTAAAATTAGATAAATTACATTCATCTCTATTAAACAGCTAATTTTGTACAAACAAAACAACAATGATAAAAACAGTAATTTTCGATATGGATGGTGTAATTGTCGATACAGAACCTGTACACAAATACGCTTATTTCGAACATTATAAAGAATTGAATATTCCAGTAACAGAAGAATTATTTGCAACTTTTACCGGTCAATCGACAAAAAATGTGTATCAAATTTTAAAAGATAAGTTTGATTTGAAAGAAGAAGTAAATGATTTAGTTTTGAGGAAACGAGCGATTTTTAATGAAGCTTTTGATACAAAACCTGATTTGTATTTAATAGATGGAGTAGAAGAGTTGATTAAAGATTTGTATGCTAATAAAATTGAATTAATCTTAGCTTCGTCTGCATCAAAAAGTACGATTGATCGTGTGTTTAGTCGTTTTCAATTGGATCAATATTTTTCACATAAAATATCGGGTGAAAACTTTCCTAAATCAAAACCTGATCCAGCTATTTTTTTACATGCGGCTGAAATAGCCAAATCAGAACATGACGAGTGCATTGTTATCGAAGATTCTACAAACGGAATTGAAGCTGCATTTTGCGCAAACCTCTATTGTTTAGGTTATAAAAGCGTCAATTCTAAAAATCAAAATTTAGAAAAAGCAAATTCGATAGTTGATGATTTTAAACAAATAAATGCAGCCTATATTATTGATTTGAAATAGATTTATGTTAATCAATAATTTTATATTGTTTCATTAAGAAAATGGCATTCATCATTTTGGTAGTGCCTTTTCTTAATTTGTAATCCGAAAAATAATTGTTATCAATGTTTTTCAATTCAAAACAATAATTGATAATATGAGCAGGATTATCGTTTTCCATTTTCGTTAATTCTAAATCGTGTGTTGCGATAAAACCTATTAATTTCGTTGGAGATTGAATAAGCTTTTCCAAAAATTTTTGCGAACCAATCAATTTATCTTCTGAATTGGTCCCTTTCAAAATCTCATCCAGAATAATAATTTGCGGTTGATTATCCTCCAATCGATCAATTAAAATTTTCAATTTATTGATTTCATTTTTAAAATAAGAATCACCTGAAGCCAAATTATCTGCTGTACGGATACTTGTAAATAAATCCATTGGGTAAAATGACATTTTATTTGCACTTACTTTTAAACCGTTCATAGCCAGTACTAAATTTGTTCCAATTGTACGAAGAAACGTACTTTTTCCAGCCATATTTGCTCCCGTTATAATTGCAATATTATTTGGACGATTTGTCTCAAAATCATTTTTAACAACAGTTTCTTCATTCAATAATGGATGAAAACCATTATATATTTTTAATTCATAAGGTTCATCTGCAACAGTTGGAAAAGTAAAAAATTTAAACTTATCATTAAATAAAGCAAACGAAACAAAAGCCTCCAGTTTAGCCAATTCATCTAACCAAGGTTTGATTTGATGAACAGTTTTTTGAACTTCATTTTCAAATTTTATTGAATAATTTAATCGCCACAAGAAAAAAGTATTTAATACAAAACCAACAATTGGAAAATTAGCTGCATCTAAGGTTTCTTTGGTCGAAGAAATGGTTTTAATTAATGAAGATGATTTAGTTGGATTTTTAAACGTTGCTTGTATTTCTGAGTTTAGTTTCGATTGAAAAATTTCATCCTCTATATGTTTACAAACTTCATATAAATTATCCAATTCATCTGCTTTCATTGTGGTGTATGCAGCCACTCGTTTTAGTTGTTTTTTGTAGACAAACGTAATTGCACTCGAAACGAATACAGCGGTTAATATCCAATAAAAAACTATTACTTTTGGAAAACCAATGAAAGCCAAATAGACAAAACAAAGCATATTGATGGCAGAAACAACACTTGGAATAACTTTCAAAAACTGATTGTTAAATACACGATTTTCAAAAACAAAAATAGAAGATTGATTCATTTTTAATCGTTTCATAAATGTCAAAAATGTCACAATCCAATCTCTTTTTTTAGCTAATTCTGTAAAAGCGTTTTGACGTTCTATAATTTTGGTTTTGTCTAAAATTAAATTCGATAAATAATATTTCAATTGTAAACTACCGATTCGCGTTTGTGTTTTATTGATTCGATTAAAGATTGAATTACCTTCTAAAATATCTAAATCTTTGTTGTAAACATTATTGAATTTAGAATTATCTTCAACAAATTGATCGATAGAATCATCAGTTTTTAGTTGTGAAATTATTTCTAAAGCTTGTGTAAAATAGGTAAGTTGAGTAGAAATCCTGGAAGTAATTACCACCAAAATGATGAAAACCACAAATAATATTGTAGAAATAATTAAATATAAATCATTACTTGAAGTAACATAAAGCGAGAAAAACACAAGTGAACTAATAAACGACAGAAGCCTTACATTGCTTATTTTATTCTTTTTCGATTTTAAAGTGATGAAATCTTGGTTTATTTTTTCTTCTATTTTTAGATATTCTTCCATTCTTAATTTTATTTCTGATTAAAGGTAGTGGTATAAATAATAAAAGAGCGAAATTTCGCTCTTTTATTATTTTTTAACTTCTTGAAATTGTTTTTCTGTAATTATTCCTTTTTCAACCATTTTAGAAAGCCAATCAATAATTTCCTGCTTTTCTTTAGATTTTAATTGTGAAAGGTTAATTGTTGAATAATTTCCAATATTATTTTCAATTCCATGTTTTTCAGTTACTGCATCCAAATAATCTATATAAGCTTTTTCAAAGTGATATTTTTCTGCCATTATTTTTGAATAAATCATTAAAGAATCTGTTCTACCTTCAAAATTTGAATCTTTTAAATGATAAAATAATTCAGAATAAGCATCTTCATCACCAAGTTTCTTCACTTTTGTAGTAATCGAATCGTAATTGTCAGAAATTGAATTCATTGTTATTACATTCTCATGAATTACAGGTGCAACAATATTGTTTTCTTTTTTACAAGAAAACAATAAAAATATAATAATAAATGAAAATATATTTTTCATTTTAATGATTATAAAACTTTTATTTCAAATACTTTTTCATCATTCAAAAAACCTTCTAACATGTCTTTTGAATTAATTTTAGATACACCAGCTGGCGTTCCAGTAAAAATTAAATCGCCTTTTTTCAACGTGAAATATTTAGAACATTCTGCGATTAATGTATTGATGTGGAAAATCATATCTTTAGAATTTCCCGTTTGTACATTTTCACCATTTCGATCTAATTTGAATGCTAAATTCTCTAAATCAAAATTTTCTTTCGGAAAAAAATCTGAAGCAAAGGCAGAACCATCAAAGGCTTTTGCTATTTCCCAAGGAAACCTTTTTTCTTTCAACTCTTGTTGTACATCGCGTGCTGTAAAGTCAATTCCTAAACCAATTTCAGAATAATAACGATCTGCAAATTGCGGTTGAATCATTTTACCAACACGATCTATTTTAATCACAATTTCTGTTTCGAAATGAACTTCTTTTGTGAAACTTGGAATCACAAATGGAAAACCTTTTCTCAAAATTGCAGAATCGGGTTTCATGAAAAACATAGGCGATTCTGGAATAGGATTATTTAATTCCTTTGCATGTTCGACGTAATTTCGTCCGACACAAATAATTTTCATTGTTTAAAAACCGTTTTGTAATTTGATTCGAGTAAAAACTTTCTTTGTGTACAAAGGGAAATCTGCATTCTGAATCCATGAATAATAACCAGGATCTTTTGCAAAAACATCCGTTACAACTTGTCCTTTATATTTACCAAACGAAATAATTTCTTGGTCTTTATCGTTGTATTGTATAAAGCCTGCTAAGTCAGCTGTTTTGCGTTGAGAAGAAAATTCACTCAAAAATTTATTGTCATTCTCAAGTTCATCATATCTTTCTATTTGAGCCATTAATACTTCGTAAGTTGCTATAGTATCCGCTTCAGCTGAATGTGCATCGATTAACTCTTTATCACAATAATATTTATATGCAGCACTCAGATTACGAGGTTCCATTTTATGATAAATCACTTGTACGTCAATTGTGCGATGTTTTGATACGTCAAAATCAAAACCATTGCGCAATAATTCTTCTGCTAAAAGTGGAATATCAAAACGATTCGAATTATATCCAGCCAAGTCAGAATCTTTGATCATTTCCATAATTTCTGGCGCTAATTCTTTAAAAGAAGGAGCGTCTGCAACGTCTTCGTCAGAAATACCGTGAATCAAAGTTGTTTCTGGTGGAATAGGAATTCCTGGATTAACTTTCCATGTTTTTACTTCTTTTGTTCCATCTGTAAAAGCTTTCACAATAGAGATTTCAACGATTCGGTCTTTCGAAACATTTGTTCCTGTCGTTTCTAAATCAAAGAAACAGATATTTTTAGTTAATTTCATTTTGTAATTTCTTTTCTAAAAATGATTGAGATGATGATATATAATAGGATAATTAATGGAATAGCAGCCACTTGCAACCAAGCTACTAAACCAATTGTAATGATTAAGAAAATGTATTTATAATAATTTTCTGCCCAACTCAATCCTTTAAATTTTAAGGCAAATAATGGTAAATCGATAATTAATAAGATACTAAAAACAATAGACACAGCGATTAATAAATACGTATCAATTTCTGGATTGATAATTTGTCCTTTGTTGTAATAAATTGAAAATAATGAAAAAATAAATAAGGTATTAGATGGAGTTGCTAATCCTTTGAAATAAGTACTTTGATCTTCATCTAAATTAAATTTTGCTAATCGTAAAGCAGAAAAAGCTGGTACTAAAAATGCAAATAATGAAAGAGCTGAAATTTTTAAGTTTTCATTTTCATAAATAAAATCAGTTGACAAATGATTAAAAATCGAAAATAACATCAATCCAGGAACTACACCAAACGAAATACAATCTGCTAAAGAATCTAACTCTTTTCCGATAGGACTACCAATATTCATTAAGCGAGCAACCATTCCGTCTAAGAAATCGGCAACTAAAGAAATTATCATCAAAACCATGACAATTGTAACTGTTGTAGTTGTAATTTGAGCATTACTCGATATCATAAAAATGGCTGATAATACACCACACGAAAGGTTAAGTAGTGTTAGAAAGTTTGGAATTGTAAATAATTTCATAAATGAATTTTTCAGGACAAAAATACAAACAAATATTAATCTGAATCCTTTTTAAACACAATAAAACCACTAATTTTGAGTTTTTATATACGTAATTTATCAATTTTGAAAAAAATATTCCTTTTATTATCTGTTCTTGCAAGTCAATTTGCTTTTTCTCAAACTGCACGCAAATACTCGAACGAGTTTTTAAACATTGGTGCAGACGCTCGCTCTTTTGCAATGGGAAATGCGGTTGTGGCAAATATTGGAAATGCCAATGCAAGTTATTGGAATCCGGCTGGTTTAACAGAAATTACGTACGATTGGGAAGCTTCTGCAATGCACGCTGAATATTTTCAATCTATTGCAAAATTTGACTACGCAGCAGTTGCTATTCCGTTGAGAGAAAGTAATTCTACCATAGCTTTTTCGTTGATGCGTTTTGGTGTGGATGATATTCTAAATACAACAGAACTAATCGATAATCAAGGGAATATTAATTACGATAAGATTTCTAAATTTTCTACCGCAGATTATGCTTTGACAATGTCGTATGCGGGAAATGTCTTCAATAATAAAGATATTCAGTTTGGAGCTAATGCTAAAATAGTTTATCGACATATAGGAAAATTTGCAAAAGGATTTGGTTTTGGAATCGACCTTGGATTGCAATATCGTACTGATAATCAAATGTATTTTGGTGTGATGGCACGTGATATTACAACAACTTTTAACGCTTGGAGTATTAATAAAGACAAAGTAAAAGAAATTTCTATTGATGAACCAAACAATGAAGGTGAACCAACAATTCTGAACGATTTGCCAGGTGAAAATATCGAGTTAACAATGCCAAAATTACAATTTGGTGTAGGAAAAAAATTCGATTTTAATGACCGTTGGTCCTTGTTAGGTGAAGTGGATATGAGTGTTGAATTTCAACAAACTAATGCAGCAATTTCTGGAAAAGGGTTTTCTATTTCACCACAAGCCGGTATCGAGTTAGCTTATGATGACATGGTTTTTGTTCGCGGAGGATTGAATAATTTACAAAAAATTGAACAATTTGATGGAAAACAAAAAACTCAAATTCAACCAAATGTTGGAGTAGGGTTCAAATACAAAGGAATTTCAATTGATTATGCTTTAACTAATTTTGGTGATAGCGGAATAGGTTTATACTCTAATATTTTTTCTGTTCGTTTCGAAATGGATAAGTGGAGATAGATTAATCAATTTTATTAATTCTATAGACAGTTAAAGAACTATAACCAAAATTTCGATCGTACCATTTTAATGGTTTAGATTTTAAAATTTTTCTTTCGTATTCGTACGGAGAAATATAGAATTCTATAGAATCGCCATCTTTTAATTTCTTTAAACGAATTGAATCATCTTCAAATGAAAAATCAAATTCTTTGTATTTATTTAAATCAATAGTAGCAGTTGCACTTCTTCCTTTAAAACGAATTTCTTTAATTTGATCTTTTAATTCAATCAAACCTTTTTCATTAACAGAAGCATTCATTAATTGATCTTGATCATTCTTTAAAACTGCACCAGAAATAATTGTCAATAAAAAAGGAGAAAAACAAAGTATATGATAGAAATAATATTTCCATGATCGTTTATAAAAAATATTTTTTTTACATTTTGATTCAAAGTATTCTGAAATAGTCAGATTTGATGATGCTCCAAATTCAAATAATTTATCACCTAAATGTATCGTTAAGTATTCTGCATCTTTTTTGTAATTATAATCATACGTAATTTCTGATAAAGCAGTTTTCTTCCAATTTCTGTCAAAAAATCCTTTTGTTAAAACATAATCTTCATGCAATTCGAAATATTCAACAGATAAAGTTTTTTTATAAATATAATAACCTGATATAAACCAGTGAATTATGAAGAAAATAGCAAATTCAAATATGATTTCTTTTATTAGTATATATAATATGATTAGAAATATTAATGAATTTAGTATATAGAACGAATTTTTTAAAATATTGTTTATTTTAAAATCTGAATCATCGTAATTTTTATAAATTAACATAAGGTTATCTCTCAATCGGTAAATTTTCATCAGCGCCCCATTCAGACCAAGAACCATCATAGACTTTTATATTTTCGTAACCTGCAATTGTAGAAGCTAATGCAAGAATAGAAGCTGTAATTCCGGAACCACATGTGAAAATATTTTCTTTAGACGAATCAGTTAATTTTTCAAAAATAGATTTTAATTCAGCTGAAGATTTATAGTTTTCACCATTTAAAACATTTTCGAAATATAAATTCTTTGAATTTGGAATATGTCCACTTCTCAAACCTTGTCTTGGCTCGGGAGAAACACCTTCGAAACGGCCTTGTGATCGTGCATCTACAATGATTTTTGAATTGTCATTTATCGCATTTAACATAACTTGTGTATCAGCAAACCAATGTTCCTGCAAGTGAGCAACAAAATCACCTTTTTCACGAGGTTGTAAATGTGAAGAAACAGTTTCAAAATTATTTTTTTTCCATTCAGGTAAACCACCATCCAAAACATATACTTCTTTGTGTCCCATCGTTTTGAACATCCACCAAACGCGTGGACTTGAATAAACACCCCATCGATCATAACAAACGATGATAGAATTATCATTAATACCAAGTTGTTGAGATTCTGTTGTAAAAGTATTTTCATCAACCAAAGTATGAGGAAGTTGAATAGAATGATCAGAAAATTTTCCTTCCAAATCAAAGAACACAGAATTTGTAATTAACTCTAATTTTTCGTTTTGCAGGGTTTGACCAATTTTATCAATCGTACAATCTAAAATAATCAAATTATCAAGATGTATGTTTTCTTTTAATTCGATTGCAGTTATTATTGGAGTATCAAATTTCATAGACTAAATAGTATGTTATAAATATAAAAAAACGCAACCATTTTGATTACGTTTTTGAATTATGCCTTTATTTATTATATTCCAACAAAAGTAAATGGCTTTGCCTGATGAAAGAGTAGAGAAGTTTCTCCAGCATAAGTTTCATTTTTACTAACGCTTAATCGTTTTGTTGAAGCATTTTTATTAAAATCAATCTTCTTCAAATCAACCCAAAAAGTATTTGGTGTTTTTGTAGTTTCGAAATAATAAACTAAGTTTTTATGATCCGCAACTGATCTCCAACGAGTAGAGGAAATATTCGGTTCGGATTCTGACGAAATTCCTAAAGGAACTGAAACATTTCTGATGACACTAAAAACACTCGCAATTGAAATACGTGTATCTGCAGTTTGTGGAATAGCATTGATATAATAAGATGCACGTACGTAACGATCAGGAGCTCTATTAGTTCCAGGAAGCATTATCGTTCCAGGAATTCCTTTCCAATATTGATTAATGGCTAATTGTTCTTCAAAAATAGGCGAATTAGTCATGACCGTGTAAGATGAATCGTGATGTATTTTTAATTTACCATTTACATATTCAAAAATAGCGTTATCACCTTTAGCATCAGAAATTGAAAGATGTAAAGTTGTAAATTTCTGCGTTCCTGGAATGTAATCAGAAACTACTACAAACTTTTCTTTTCTCAAATCTTCCACTGCTTCATTCACAGTTGCATAGTTATCCAATACATATTGTGCCCATGCAGCAATTGTGACTCCAGGTTTAGATCCTTTTGGATCAAATTTAGGGTATTGACTTTCAACTAACCATAATACATTTGCAACTAATCCTTTTTCATTTATACCATCAGTTGTCGCTATATCCCAAGCACTTGTAATTACACTACCATATTTTGAAGTCCATTTTTCTGATGCATTCCCAACATTTCCGGTGCGATCTAGTCCTCTTGGAAAAATCCAAATGTTGGCATCAATCTCATCTTTCCAATCCATAGAACGAGCAGTAATTACTGTATTTTCTGGACCTTTGTAAACAACTCTTGTACAAGCATCAAGTTTTGGAGCTAATAAAAATAGTAAGTTGGTAGAGAATAATGTTAAAGTAAGTTTGTTGTAAAAATTCTTTTTCATTATGAGGTGATATTTGTGTATCTAAATTTAAGAATTATAATTCTTATATCAGTTATACATGATTGATTTAATATCATAATTACATAAAAAAACGCAACCATGAATGATTGCGTTTGAATTAAATGCTATGTGAAAGATTATTTTTGATTAATCACCTCAACCACTGGTTTACCAATGTTCCCATTTGGCTCTTCAATGTGTAACAAAGCAGACAAAGTAGGAGCGATGTCAGTCATATAAACTCGGTTATTATTTTTACCTTGTTTAATTCCCCATCCCATTAAAACAAATGGAATATGAGCATCGTAAGATCCCCAAGTTCCGTGAGTAGTTCCGCCAGCGTTTAGTTTTCCTCCGTACCATTGTGGATCTAAAATATAGGTAATTGCACCACTTCGTTTACGATTGAAACCGTTGATCATACGTTCTTTAATTTCAGAAGGAATTGATGCATTTCCGATTTTGTCCATATCTGCAACAAAAGAAACACCATCAACTTTTTGCATGAATTTCACAATTTCATCTTTGATATCTTCTTCATCTAAATCATTAGTTTCAATGAGCTGATTATTCAAATGGACTTGGTAATTTGATAAAGAGCGTACAATATCAGCAGTTTTAAATTCAGCTTGTAATTTAGCATTTAAAGCATTTTTTACTTCTGAAGTTTGAAAATATCCAGCGTTTCCTTTTTTATCTTGGAAATATTTTGGATTATGTGCTCCACCATGATCAGCCGTTAAGAAAACTAAATATTCGCCTTTTCCAACTTTTTGATCCAAATGATTGAATAATTGTTCCAAATCTTTATCTAAACGTAAATAAGTATCTTCCATTTCGATAGTATTTGGTGAAAATTGGTGACCAACATAATCTGTAGAAGAGAAGCTAACCGCTAAGAAATCGGTAATTCCTTTATCGTTTTGACCTAATTTTTCGTTATCAATAATTTCAATTGCGATATCTTTTGTCAACGAGTTTCCGAATGGAGTAGAACGAATTAATCCCAAACCATTTTCTTTTTTTAATTTTTTCAAATCATAAGGAAATTGCATTTTATCTAATCCTTTATACTTCTGACGATACGGATTTCCATCTTTTTCACTTTGTACATACGTATCAATTGGATAAAGTGTATTCCATTTATCTAAATATTTTTCAGTTACTCTTTTATCATTGAATTTTTGTAACCATTTTGGCAATTCGTTCATATAAAATGTACTCGAAACCCAGTTTCCAGATTCTCCATCAAACCAAAAAGCAGCATCAGCAAAATGGCCTGCTGGTAAAATTCCTCCACGATCTTTTAATGAAACACCAAATACTTTTGAGCGAAAATTAGTTGCTAATTTCAATTGATCAGGAACCGTAGAAGTCAACAAGTTTTTAGGAGACATTTTCCCTGCTTTAGAAGAAGTACCAACTCCATTAACAGTATCATCTTGTGTACAATACATCTCTTGTCCAGTTGCTTGAATGATAAAATCATTTCCCGCAATTCCATGAATAGCTGGGACAGAACCTGTATAAATCGTACTATGACCAATCGCCGTATAAGTAGGAATATATGGAATATAAGTGTTTTCGTTGCTATAACCTTCGTTTAATAAACGATTGAAACCACCCTGAGAATAACGATCTTGATAACGGTACAAATAATCCCAACGCATCTGATCTACGACAACTCCAACCACTAATTTAGGACGGTTTACTTCTTGTTGTGCATATAAAGAAAGCCCTGCAAAAAGTCCTAAAACACTTAAAAAAGTTTTATTAAATTTCATTTTTAAAATTTTACAAAGACAAATGTAACAATTTAATTTTGGCCGAAATTTAAATAATAATTAAATAATTAGTAAATTAAACAAAAACATAAAAAAATAGATTATGAGTGCTAAACCCGTTGTAGTCGTTGAGATTTTTGACACGTCAATAGATAAAGTATGGGATGCTTTAACGACAAAAGCTGCTTTTGATAAATGGTATTTTGATATTGATGAATTTGTTCTAGAAGAAGGATTTGAATTCGAATTTTACGGAGGTTCGTATTTACATCATTGTAAAATAGTAGATTTTGCTCCACAATCTAAATTAGTGTATACATGGAAATATCCAGTTTACGAAGGAAATTCTGTTGTTACCTTTTTATTAGAAGTGATAGAAAATGAATTTGTTCCACAAACTAAACTGACGTTAATTCACGAAGGAATTGAGTCATTTCCGCCAGAAGACAAGAATTTTTCTCGTGAAAGTTTTGAAGCTGGATGGTCAGAGATTATCCGAATTAGTTTGAAGAGTTATTTAGAAGGTAATGTAGATGATGATTTGAAAGTTGAATAGAATAAAAAAAGAGACTTCGTCAAGTCTCTTTTTAATTTTTTTTACAGCCGATTATTTTTTGAATAATACTGTGATTCCTTCTTGATTTGGTAAAATCGGACGAGGATCTTCCGCTGTTACTATTCCTGCTTTTTCTTTTCTTAAATTCGCAACCCAAAATGGAATCCAAGAGATAGCTATCGTTGAAAAGAAGATGATACCCCAAAATCCGCATAAAGCGATTACTAAGAATAATAAGAAACCTAAAAATTGAATCATGATTTTATTTTTATGTGATACAAACTTAGTAAATAAAATTTATAGAAATACTAACATTAATCACTTTTCTTTCATCAAACGATTTCTTAAATTTGTGAGATAAGTAAATATAATAAAAATAAAAAATGGAATACAGAATTGAGAAAGACACCATGGGGGAAGTAAAAGTTCCTGCTGACAAATATTGGGGCGCTCAAACAGAACGTTCAAGAAATAACTTTAAAATTGGTCCAGCTGCTTCAATGCCAAAAGAAATCGTTGAAGGTTTTGCTTATCTTAAGAAAGCTGCAGCTTATGCAAATGCTGAGTTAGGTGTATTACCAGTTGAAAAAAGAGATGCTATTGCAGCTGTTTGTGATGAAATCTTAGCAGGTAAATTAGATGATCAATTTCCATTAGTTATTTGGCAAACAGGTTCGGGAACACAATCTAACATGAATGTGAACGAAGTTGTTGCTAATCGTGCTCAAGTATTAGCAGGAGGTAAAATTGGAGAAGGAGAACCTGTTTTGAAAGCGAACGATGACGTGAACAAATCTCAATCTTCTAACGATACTTACCCAACAGGTATGCATATTGCCGCTTACAAAGCTGTTGTTGAAGTAACAATTCCAGGTGTTGAACAATTACGTGATACTTTAGCTAAGAAAGCAGAAGAATTTAAAAGCGTTGTAAAAATTGGTCGTACACACTTAATGGATGCTACTCCATTAACATTAGGACAAGAAATTTCAGGATATGTAGCACAATTAAACCACGGTTTAAGAGCATTAAGAAATACATTAGCGCATTTATCTGAATTAGCATTAGGAGGAACTGCTGTAGGTACAGGACTTAACACTCCAGAAGGATACGATGTAGTAGTCGCTAAATACATTGCTGAGTTTACAGGTCATCCATTTGTTACTGCAGAAAATAAATTTGAAGCGTTAGCTGCTCACGATGCCATCGTAGAAACTCACGGAGCGTTGAAACAATTAGCTGTTTCATTAAACAAAATTGCAAATGATGTTCGTATGTTAGCTTCAGGACCTCGTTCAGGTATTGGTGAAATCATTATTCCAGAAAATGAGCCAGGGTCTTCTATCATGCCAGGTAAAGTAAATCCTACACAATGTGAAGCTTTAACTATGGTTGCTGCTCAAGTTATGGGTAATGATGTTGCAATTACGATTGGTGGAACTCAAGGTCACTATGAATTAAATGTTTTCAAACCATTAATGGCTGCAAATTTCTTACAATCTGCACGTTTATTAGGGGATGCTTGTGTTTCTTTTGACGAACATTGTGCACAAGGTATCGAACCAAATTATGCTCGTATCAAAGAATTAGTAGATAATTCATTAATGTTAGTAACTGCGCTTAATACAAAAATTGGTTATTACAAAGCTGCAGAGATTGCGCAAACTGCACACAAAAATAACTCTACGTTAAAAGAAACTGCAATTGCATTAGGATATGTAACTGCTGAACAATTTGACGAATGGGTAAAACCAGAAGATATGGTTGGTTCTTTAAAATAAGAAAATATAAATCATTATAGTAAAAGAGGTTGCTTTTGTAACCTCTTTTTTTGTACGTATTAAAATAATTGAGAAAAAATTCCTTTATTAAGAGGAAAAATTGTATCTTTAGTAAAAGTTTAAAATTATGGCAACAATAAAACTAAAAAGTTACAAGCAAATCATTGATGAAATTCCTGAAGTAAGAGATTTCACTAATGTCTATTTCTATGTAAATAGTTATAATATCGATCAAAAATACATCAAATATCTAGACGAATTATCTGGTTTAAAAGATGATATTATTTCGAATTGGTTAAATATTACAACGCGTACATATAGAAATTATAAAACAAAAGACGTTTCATTAAAAGACAATACGAAAGAGCATGTTGTTCTTTTAATTTCTTTGTATAAACATGGTTTAGAGGTTTTTAACACAAAAGATGATTTCGAAAAATGGTTAACAACTCCAAACGTTTTATTGGATAAAAAAGCACCAATGGATTTCTTGGATACAGTATCTGGTTTAAAATTCATTGACAATCGTTTAACAGCTATTGAGTACGGAGAAAACGTTTAAGAATGTTAGTTTACAATATACGTAAAGCTAAATATGCAAAATCATTACAAGCTTCTGGTGTTGCCAACAGATGGAACAAAAATGATGAATTTGTAATTTATTCGGGAAGTACACGCGCATTATCAACCTTAGAATTAGTGGTTCACCGCAGTTCAATTACGATTGACAATTCGTACAAATTATTAGTGATTGAAATTGATTGTACAGAAGATGAAATTTACAATGTAAAGGATTCTAAATTACCCAAAAATTGGCAATCTGTAGAGTCTTATCCGAAACTTCAAGAAATTGGATCTGCTTGGTATCAAGATTTTAAATATTTGGTGATGAAAGTTCCTTCGTCAATCATTCCGAAAGAATACAATTATTTAATTAATACAAAACATCCCGATTTTTCTTCGAAAGTAAAAATCAAAGAAATAGAAGATTACAATTGGGATGATCGTTTATTATAAAGCATAAAAAAATCGCCTAAATCTTTAGGCGATTTATTGATTTATGAAGGTTTTAAATCTTTTTATATTTCAATAATAAACTGTTTGTTACAACACTTACACTGCTCATAGCCATTGCAGCTCCTGCAATCATTGGGTCTAATAAAAATCCGTTGATTGGATAAAGAACACCTGCCGCAATTGGAATACCGATTACATTATAAATAAATGCCCAGAATAAATTTTGATGAATAGTCTTAACTGTTTGTGTTGAAAGATTAATCGCATGATTAATTTTTGTTAAATCGCCACCGATTAACGTTACTTCGGCAACATCAATTGCAATATCAGAACCATTTCCCATTGCAATCGAAACATCTGCTTGTGCCAAAGCTGCACTGTCATTAATTCCATCACCAACCATCGCAACAATTCTTCCTTTATTTTGTAAATCTTTGATGATATTCATTTTATCATGAGGTAAAGCATTCGCTACAACTTGGTCAATTCCAACTTGTTTAGCAATTGCATTCGCAGAAAATTCATTGTCACCAGTCACCATCCAAACCTCAATTCCTTTTTCATGAAATGCTTTTATAGCTTCAATAGAAGTTGCTTTTATTTCATCTGAAATTCCAATCAAACCTAAAACATTTTCATTATCACCAAAGAAAGAAGTGGTATAATTTTTAGTTGAAAAATCTTGAATTGTTTGTTTAACATTCTCCTCAATTTGAATGTTCAATTCGTTCATCCAACTTATTTTCCCAACATAATATTCTTTGTTCAAACGAGTTGCTTTTAATCCTTTTCCAGAAACATCTTCAACTTTCAAATCCGATAAATTTTCTTGTTTACCAATATGTGCAGTAATAGCTTTGGCTAAGGGATGTTGCGAATTATTCTCGATGGTATAAAGTATATTTTTAGCAGAATCATCAAACCAAATTAATTCTTGTACTTTAGGTTTTCCTTCTGTAATTGTTCCTGTTTTATCTAAGATAATCGTATCAATTTTCTTTGCCAATTCTAAACTTTCTGCATTTTTAATCAAAATTCCTTGTTCAGCTCCTTTTCCCATTCCAACCATAATTGCAGTAGGTGTAGCCAAACCAAGTGCGCAAGGACAAGCGATAACCAATACAGTTATCATGGATAAAAGTGCCATGGTAAACGCATTTTCTTGACCTAAAACTAACCATGTAATAAAAGTTAAAATTGCTATGATAATTACAATCGGAACAAAAATTCCTGCTATTTTATCCACCAATTGTTGAACTGGCGCCTTACTACCTTGTGCATTCTTCACAGACTGAATGATTTGAGCTAAGAGCGTATCATTACCAACTTTTAAGGCTTTATATTGAATAGGAGAATTTTGGTTCAACGTTCCTGAAAAAACAGTAGCATCAACTCCTTTTTCGACAGGAAGAGGTTCACCAGTTAAAGAACTTTCATCGATAAAAGTTTCTCCAGAAATAATTATTCCATCAACGGCAATTTTATCTCCAGGTTTAGATAAAATCAAGTCTCCAATTTGCACATCTTCAATTTTTACTTCAACTTGATTTCCATTTTTTAAAACAGAAACCGTATTGGGTTGCAGACCTATTAATTTTTTGATTGCTTCAGATGTATTTCCCTTCGCACGTTCTTCCATCAATTTACCAATCAAAATAAAAACGATAATCAAACCAGCTGCTTCAAAATAAGGATGAGCGTGTAAACCTTTGCTGTGCCAATATTCTGGAAATAATGTATTGAAAACACTGAATATATAAGCTACACCAGTACTCAAAGCTACTAAAGTATCCATATTAGCTGTCTTATTTTTCAATTGTTTCCACGCACCAACAAAAAATTGTTGACCGAAAATAAAGAGAATAGGAGTAGAAAGCGCCCACATGATATAATTACCATAAGGCATATTCATAAAAAACATTCCTATAATGAACAAAGGAATACCAAAAACAAGCGCCCATATCACGTTCTTTTTTAGTGATAGGTATTTATCTTCATGAAGTTGTTCTATTTCTTCGTCTTGATTTTTTGATTCATCAATCACTAAATCAAATCCAACCTCAACTAATGCATTTTTTAAATTTTCGGGAGAAGTTAAAGAAGGAATATATTCTATTTTTCCCATTCCATTTCCATAATTCACTTCAGCATTTACAACACCTGGTTGACGTTTTAAATTTGCCTGCGAGCTACTTGCGCATGAAGCACAAGTCATGTTAAGTACGGGGTAATTTATTTCGACAGAATCGATTTTGAAATTATTTTGTTTTAGGATTTGAAAAACTTTAGCTGTTACTTTAGGCATTTTTTTTGCCGTCAGCGAAACACTTTTATTTGATAAATCAATAAAAAAACTATCCAGATTTTCAACTTCAGATATCATTTGGTTCAATTTAGAAACTTGTTCTTGCGTTTCTAAATTAAGAAGCGGTATAATAAGGGTTTGCGTATTCATAATAGTTATTTTATACTACAAATTTCAAGTAATTTTTAAGAAATTATGTTATACAATTGTAGAATAAATTTATAAAATAAGATTATCGTCTTCATAAGGTAAGTCTTGCGGATCAACATTTATAAAATCAGGTTCAGGAAGTTTTTTTAATTGATAAGCATGAATTGAAATATAATCATTTAAATATGCTTTCACGACGCGATGCATGCCATCCATTATTTTACCTTCTGGACATAAAATAATAGGATACGAAAGATCAGCATTATTCACCAAAATCATATGTTCGGCAATCGATTTACATGTAGGAACATCTCCTTCATTACTGTACCAATAAGACTCGTTTAATTCGCTGATAGCACTTAAAGGAATTTTTTTTGGCAGAATATTTTGTGTTAAGCTAATCAATCGATCAACATCCCAAATATAAAATTGTTGATTGATTCGACGAAAATGATATTGCTTTCTCAACTTAAATGTTTAATAATGAATTTAAATATAAACGAATTATATCAAAAAAAGCCTCAATTTTGAGGCTTTTTGTGTTATAATTTTATTTTGGTAAATGCGGTGGGCGCATTTTGTATTGATTCTGTTTCAGACTCATTAAAAAGGATTCTAATGCATCTAATTCGGAAGTTGTTAAATTAAGTTTTTTCACCAAATCAGATGTTTTAGGAAATAATGAATCATTTTTCTGTTTTTCATTTGGTTGAAAGTGAAACATTCCAGCATTGTACATATTTAAGACACCACGAATAGTAGGAAACAATCCGTTGTGCATATAAGGTGCATTTTGAGGAACTTCACGCAAAGAAGGTGTTTTAAATTCACCAACATTTTTTGCTAATTTAGTTGTATTGTATAAACCTAAATCTTCGTATTCTCGTCCATAATACGTTAATCCAATATTATGGAATTTATTATCCGAAAAATAAGCCGAATTGTGACAGTTGATACATCTTGCTTTTGTACGGAAAAGATGTAAACCTTCGATTTCTTGATCTGTTAATTCATCTGATTTTCCAGCAATAAATTTATCAAAACGATTTTTTGGAGCTAAAATTGTTCGTTCAAAAGTAGCAATTGCTTTCGTTATGCGATCATTTGATACGTTTTCGTCTCCAAAAGCTTGTTTGAACAAATCTTTGTAACCAGCAATTTGAGCAATTCTTTTTGTTGCAAAATCGATGTGATGATTCATTTCTTTTTTATCACGAATTGGGAATTCAGCTTGTTCTTCCAACGTTTTTGCTCGACCATCCCAGAACATTACTTTAGCATAAGCCACATTCATTAAACTTGGTGAATTACGTGCACCCAATTGACGGTCT
The DNA here is from genome assembly GCF_030328185.1 of Empedobacter sp. 225-1. Lineage (NCBI taxonomy): Bacteria > Pseudomonadati > Bacteroidota > Flavobacteriia > Flavobacteriales > Weeksellaceae > Empedobacter > Empedobacter sp. 225-1. The sequence continues at coordinate 42,355 of NZ_JACALO010000003.1, forward strand.
TCTCCATAAGGAACACGTCGACCATCACCCCAATTTAATTCAGGATCATGGCAATTTGCACAAGAAATTTGATTAGAATTGGATAAACGAGGATCAAAAAATAACGTTTTCCCTAATTCAGCTTTTTCTTTTGTATATGGATTATCTTTGGGAAAAGGAACTTCTCCTAATGTTCCAATATCCTCAAATCCATCATTCAAAACACTTTCGTCAACAGTTGGAGTAGGCCATTTAGACTGATCTCCACTACTATACAATGCTCGTAAATCGGTAATTGTATAACCTTGGTCGATTATTTTATTACTGTTAAATGCATAAAATAGAGTAGTAGCTCCTATTGCAAATAATGGAAGTATTTTTTTCATAATCATTTTAATAATTTAATTGAATTCCGAAGTTCATCCAATAGGTATTGTCTGTATTAATTCGGGTAAAATTACTTTTATTTGTTGCAAATATACCTTTTAACTGTGTATATAGCTCGATTGTCTTATTATTTTTAATCGGTAAAATGAAGCGTATAGAGGTGGATGCATCAAGATGATCTGTTGTATTATAAGCATAATCATAAGCGGCTACATTGTTATAAAATGTATCTTCATTAATACCTGTCATTTTCGTATAATCAAAATAGGAATCAAGTAGCGCATAATAATTAAAAGCTAAACCTATATTTATTTTTGATTTATTATTCAATATAACATCTTTATTCCCATAAACACCAACATCCAACGATTTAATTTTCATGGTATAAATTGCTAATGCATCGTAATATTTATTTTGATTATAACTTGATTTGAAACCAATGAAATAATTCATTTTTGATTGATCACGATTCGCCAAATTAACATCTAAATTCACATTTTGTAAACGATTTTGATAGTTCATTCCACCAATTGAAACATCATAATTTTCACCATCTTTTCTCGAGAAATCTAAACGAGCATTCATCGTATTGTTATCAAACGTTGTCATGAAATTGGCATAAACAAATTGCTCATTGATATCCCAAACGTAAATAAAGAATTTATCTTCCTTCGTTTTGCTATCATACATACGTTGTTGATTTTCTTGGTAATTATAACCTAAAATCAGACTTGTATTGTCAGAACTAAATTGATAACCACCACCAATTTTTGAACTAATATTTCGAGTAAAATGTTGATAAAGTGATTTTTCATTATCAATTTTATTTCTCAACGGGTTATTAATCACACGACCATATCCTGCCATATAACGTAAATAGGTTTCTGGATAAGCTTCAACATCCAAATTTCTATTTTTATAAACGATACTAAAATCTTTGTCTTTTCGCCCATAAGCTCCTAAAACAAAAAGTTGATGACCGTCCATAATTTCGTAAGTAGCCTGAATTTCACCGACTAATTGATTGTTTTTAATTTCAGGTCGAGGATCTAATTTACGAGCCATTTTATTGACATTTAATTCAGCTTTTGCAGCTAATGTCATTTTTCCGAAATTTTTAGAAACTCCTCCACGAATCAAATAGCGCTGATTATCCCAATCAGCAGCACGTGGCACGTAAAAATACTGTGGCGACAATACTTGTTGTTCATCTGTACGTTCGTCAGAAAGATTCCAACTAAGATTTTTTTCTGTAAACTTTTCAAGGTTTATCGTTCCAAAAATTTTGTAACCATTTTCTGTCGTGTATAAACCTTCGCTTAGAAATCCATAACGATTTGTTTCTTCTGCTGTTTGTTTACGAGTAAATTGATTGTTTTTATGATTGAAATAAATTCCGGTATGTGTATAATCTTTTATTGGTAAAGAATGCGTTGCAATAGGCAATTCCCAATTCAAATCTTTGATAAATTGCTCTGCTTCGTTAGAAGTCACTTTTATCGAATCATTTTCTTGCGCGAACAATTGACTTGCAAAAAATAAACAAGTAAAAGAAGCGATTCTCAAAAATTTATTGTCGTATGTTGTTAAATCAATTGATTTCATGTTCTATATTTCTATTGCGCAAAAATTTTCGGTTCAGCTTTAATATTCACAAAATCGTTTGTAGAATTATTGGTATCCTTCAAGATAATACGACCATTTATTGTTTTCTGTGTTTTACGAATAATAGATGTTGATGAATAAGGTCCTGCTGTTAAATATGAATATCCTGCATCTTGTTTATTTTGTAATTTTTTTGGAACCAATTTACTTCCCATATCTTGAGTGGTTTCTACGCCATCCACAATCTTTTCATTCGGTAATTGAAGATATTCGTATGAAGTCTTATTATTTGGATTTTTCACCTTTCCAAACCCATTAATTTCTTCGTTAGAAGCTCTAAATAAGATAAATGCTTGACGACCTAAATTGTCTAAAATTAAATCTCTACCTGAAACCCACCACACAATATCCATATCAGGAACAGCAGGATTTTGAATATCATACGAATATTGAGATCCTAAATATTCTGTCATATTCACTTCAAAATCAGCATTGGATAAATCGACTGTTAATTCTGGTTTTAGAATCTCGATTAATTTACCATTGGCATCATAATAATTTCCTTTGTGATTGATTGCTGTTTGTGCAATTGTGATACTTTCACCTGGCTGAACAGCATAAGTTGTACCATCCCCAGGAATACGAATCGCGTGAGATACATACACAAAATCGGTATTTGCACTTGCACCTACTTTATTTCCTTCGCCTTTCGACCAATCTAACTGACCATTTGGTTGAGAATAAGGTTGATTTTCTACCGTATTAGCACCAAATAATTGACCAAATATTAACCCATCTGCATAAAGAACTTCACTTGAATTGTTATAAATCTCAATAAATTGATCTCTAAACATTGCACCTTCTTTGATGTGTGAACCACCGTAATAAATTTGTTTCAAGATTAATCCACCAATTGTTTTCGTAGAAGTTAACTCGATTTCTAAAGATACATTTGATGAGTTAATGGTAATATTTTGTGCAGCACCACTAAACTCAACATTATCTTCTGAATCTGTAGGATAACCAAATAAATCCTCGAATTGAGCTGGAGTAATAGAAAAACTCACATTTGCTGAATATATTCCTGGTGTTAAATTAGGAAAAATAGCTTCACCATTATCATTCGTTAAAGCTTCATACGTAATGCCAGTTTGTGTATTTTTCAGAACTGTTTTGGCATGAATAGGTTTTTTGGTATGATCAAAATCAGCATCAAATTTTACATACGTTGTAAAATTAATTGTTTGAACAGCATTTGCTCCAAAATCATCATCAGAACAAGAATTGAATAATAATGTTATTACAAATGGAGTGAATAGTATTAATTTTTTAAACATAATAATCTTTTTAAATGGTTTAGAATTAGAACGTGTACTCAATTTTACCTCCTAATGAAAATTTAGCAATATTAGATTCTCTTCTTTCTCCAGAATCGTTGATATAAGTAGGTTTCAGACCAAAAACATTGGTTGTATAAACCGAAACTTTAAATCCATTCAAGAAATCTTTCGAAATGCGTAAATGGAAATTGTGCAATGATTTTTGTAATTCACCTAACGTTTTTTGAGGTGCTTTGATCAAATGCCCATACAAATCTATATTTGCTTGGTCTTCGACTGGTATTTCATGAAAAACAGAATTTCCATCCAAATAACCTATTGGATTTCTATTGTTGAATTTATCGTGATTCTGAATAAATATATGTTCGGTTCGAAGTGATAAAATTAATCCCACATTTTTTAGATGATAATTAAAATTAGTTCCAAACATTAATTGTTCATCGTTTGATTTCGGATTATAATACACGCCATATTTCTCTTTTGCTAAAACATTTGTAGAAGCGTCGTACGTATAAACAGGTTTATTGTTCGTGGTTTTTGTATAAGATCCATTTACAGATATATCTAAATTGAGCGGTCGAATGCGATTAAAATTCATAAACATTTCGATTCCTTTATCTGTAGATTCTAAATTATTTTCTAAAGTTGAATATTCAATTTGATAAGCATCCTTTCCAACAACAGAGTAGGATGGAGTAGAAGAGGACGTATCAACCGCAATTTTAGAACCTTCTAAAGTTGTAATTTGAGCAAAAGACGAAATACCATCTTTCAATTGATTGTAATATCCCGTAACGTTTAACGATCCAAAAGGTAAATTAAGATCAAAACCAATTTCCGAATTATAGGATTTACTTGGTTTTAAGTTTAGATTATTTCCTTCTAAAAGGAACGTTTCAATCCAACCGTATTGTTTATTGTTGATATAATATATTCCGTCACCTAAAAGTCGATCATAAATACGATCACCTGTAAAAAGTTGATTTAAAGAAGGTGCTTTAGACGAAATTCCATATCCACCACGAACTCTTAACACTTTATTGAAAGCGTATGAAGTATTTACACGCGGTTGATACGAATTATAACCATATTGGTTGTCGTATCTAAAACCTAAATCTAATTTGAAAACATTGTCATTGTTTCCATATTTCACAATTCTATCTTCTGCATAAACAGATAATTGCCATTGCGTTTTGGTATTTTTGAAATTATAATCTCGGTAACCTAAACTACCTTTAGCACCGCTTAAAGTGAAAAAATTAGGTGTTGAATTTTCGTCTGTATATGTTCCACGACCTTTGTTTTCACTAGATCGGGAAGATAGTCCAACAGAAAAAGTATGATTCCATTTGTTTTTAGATTCATAATTTTTCACACCTTCTACATTCAGAAAAGTAGACATTGGAATTCCTTCTACATTTTTGACTAACGTATATTGATTAGGTAAAAAGATAGCTTCAGAAATACCGTTTACAGTAGAAGTCGTCACAGCTGCAGTTGCAACATTTACCCAACGTTCTTCTTTAGAATTTTGCTTTTCGTAATTAATGTTTGCATCAACATTTAAAGCATCAATCCATTCTTTTTTCAAATTCCATTTCAAATTATTTGATAATCGAATAGAGAACTTATCATTTTTTATTTTAGGATCCGAAATATCATCCGGATCATATTTTATTTTATCAGTGTTAGTCGCAAAATTTCCATCTAACGTATTAACCAATGTATTTGTTTTGTTAGATGATTTCCAAGCAGCGCTAGTCGATATACGATTATATGACTTCAAATTATCGCGCACATCTGCATTAGAAGACAAATAATTGCCTGATATACTAAAGAAGTTTCTGTCATTTATCTTGAAACCCTTCAAAATATTATATTCAGTTGTTGCATCTAACATCGAAACCGAAGCGCGTAGGGGAGCTTGCCCAACTTTTGAATTGATGATAATTAATCCTGATGTTAAGTCACCATATTTGGCAGGAGCAATCCCTTGAATAATTTTTACTTCATCAATATTTGCAGTTGTTATTTGGCGCAAATCTACACCATAACTTGGATTATTAAAATCGTTGAAATTCCCATTAGAAACTGAAGAAAAAGATTGCATATTTTCGTTATTCGAAACTGGAATATCATTGACAACGATGGAAGTACCAAACGCTTTATTCTGAAAATAATCTTTTCTGTCATTAATAGTCGACGTACTTGAGCTACCAGATAAACCTAAATTATTATTTGAACTGGCAGTTCTAAATACAATATTCTTAAACTCATTGTTGTTAAAATCTAATGTTACTTGTCCTGGTAATTGTTGCAAAACCTCGTTTAATGAAAAAGCCTGTACATTTTCGATTGCTTCTTTTCCAAGTGTAATTTCAGAATATTCTTTTTTCTTTTTAGGTGAAATATCAACTTGCTCTAATCGGAGTGTTTGATTATAAAGAACGATGGATACATTAGTTTCATCAGAATTAACAATGATTTCTTGCGTTTCTTTCCCTTTTTGCGAAAAAGATAAATTAGTATTCTCATTCGATAATTGGATTGTAAAAAAACCATTCGAATTTGTTTGAGTCCATCTTTTAGTTTGCGGATCCTGAACTTGAACATTTGATAAATTGTTTCCATTTTCATCTGTTACAGTTCCCGATAAAATCCGTTGAGCATTTACAAAACCGAATGTTCCTAATAGAGAGAGCGCTAATAAACCTTTTTTCATTTCGAAGAAATTGAAATACAAATTTATTTTAAATTAATCTAAATAGCAATAGAACTTAAGTCATATTTTAATAAAAAGAAAAATATTGATTCATTAATAAAACAATAATGACTTTATTTAAAATAACCGTGATTCAAGTATAATATGGAAATATATAAGTATTTATTTGATGTATTTAATCCTACTTAACATAATAAAGATTATTAACAATAAAATTTCAAAGAAATATTATTGTTATAATATATATTATGTTAAATTGAAATATGAATTCATACCTATTGTATGAATTCATTATTATAATAACATAATTTGCTAAGATTCATCTAAACGAATATTTAGAACATACTATTCTAATCAGCATCGTAGATTAAAACTCGTTTGGCTAATTTATTTGGACCATTCAAAAACTCGATATGTTGTGGATGTTTTTGATACGTTTCGAATTGTTCCATCGTTTCAAAAGCTGCAAATAAAGAAAATGAATAAGAAGCATCAATCACATCTCGCTCTATATTTGCTGGCGTACCAACATGAAAAAAAGCTGAAGGTGCAATCGGTTCTAAATCTTTCAATGCTTGATGAAATGTATTCACTTCATCTTCAGTTGCATCATCTTTTAACCAAAATAATACGTGGTGTGCTAACATAAAAAACTATTTTTAGTATGCAATTTGCATTTTTACTTTTTTATTTTTTATTTTTTGACCATTTAATTTCTTTAAAATTTCAGGTACTTTTTTACGATTTATGGCTACATACGAAGTTGTGTCTTTAACTTCAATAATTCCGACATCATTCTTTTCTAATTCCCCTTTTTTGAATAAAAACCCTACAATATCTACTTTATTGACTTTGTCTTTTTTACCTGCCGAAATATAAATTGTTTGATAAGGCGTTCTTTCAGGAATTTTATATGTTCCGCTTAAATTTTCTACAGGTAAATTTTCATTTACAAATGGAAAATGCTCCTCGTTACTGATGATTAAATACACAAAACCTTTTGCATTCATACGGGCTGTACGTCCATTTCGGTGAATAAACGCTGCTTCTTTTGCAGGCAATTGATAATGTATAATCGAATCAACTTCCGGAATATCTAATCCACGCGCAGCTAAATCTGTTGTAATTAATACACGAACCGAATCGTTACGGAATTTTAACAACGCACGTTCGCGTTCGTCTTGTTCCATTCCTCCATGAAAACTTTCTCGTGCAATTCCTTTCTCGTGCAAAAGATGACTAATTCTATCCACAGCATCGCGGTGATTACAGAAAATCAACATGCGTTTGCTACCTATTTTACAAATCAAATCGAACAAAGTATCCAATTTTTCTTCTGAAATGGTGTTTACCACTTTCATATGTAAATCTGGTTTTACTTCGATTTGTTTTAAGTAACTCACAATTTTTTCGTCATTCAACCCAACAAATTCTGGAATATTTTCCATTTCGGTAGCTGATGTTAGAATACGTTGTTTTAAACCTGATAACTGTTCTACTATAAAGCTCATATCTTCTTGGAATCCTAATTCTAAAGCTTTGTCGAACTCATCTAAAATCAAAGTTTGAACAGTTGACGGATCAAAGTTTTCGTTACGTAAATGATACGCAATACGTCCAGGCGTTCCGATTAATACAGCGGGAGCTTCTAGCAATGTATTTTGTTCAATTTTTGTATTGTGCCCACCATAACAACATGTTACTTTATAATCAGATTTCATCGATTTGAAAACTGTTTCGATTTGTAAAGCTAACTCACGCGCAGGAACTAAAATTAAGGTTTGTACATCTTTTGCTTCAGGCTTTAAATCTCTTAAAACTGGAAATAAAAAAGCCAATGTTTTTCCAGAACCTGTTGGTGATAATAGAATTAAATCTCGTTGATTTTCGGACATTTTGAATGCTGAGCGTTGCATCGCATTCATTTCTTTAATGCCTAAATTTTTATAAAGTAAATCGATTTGCATCTTGCAAAATTAACGTATTCTTTCGAATTAATCATTTTTTGAAGTTGTAGAAATCTTATAATCTTCCATAAACTCATCAAAAAGGTTCATAATTTCAAAATGATTCTTATCTAATGTATTGGCATCAAATGAAACTACAGCTCCATACATTTTTTGCCAAAACGTCATTCGTGTTTGTAGAAATTTTTGAGTTTCGTTATGAATAAAAATATCAGCCTCCATTACTTTTATATTTATTACGCGTTGACGTGGTAATTTCAGTTCTTCGATTTCTAGTATTTTTCCCCATTCAATATAATTCAAATGATCCGTAGGCTTGTAAACGATTCCTTTTTTATCAATCAATAAAATCAATTGTTTTTTCATCAACTTCTTGATCGAAACTATGATTAATAGAAGGCTTGGAACAAATAAAATTCCACTTATATTTTTTGCAGTTTGTGGAGAATTAACTTGATTGGCGTTTAGAAATAAATATATTGAGCAAGAAAAGAATAAAAGACTACCGAATAATAATCCCCAATTACTTGTTTGTTTTGCGTAAACTTTGACTGAATTCAACTGATTTTGTTTTTACAAAAATATAGAATTTAATCTTAATTAAAGGTTATAATAAAAGAGTCCCAAAAGCGAGACTCTTTTTAATTATCCAAAAATTTCTTGGTATTGTTTTTTATATTTTTCTAAAATAATTTTACGTTTAAATTTTAGCGTTGGAGTTAATTCACCTCCTTCCACAGTCATTTCATTTGGAATAACCGCAATCTTTTTAATTTGCTCCCAATGACCAAAATGATTATTCAGTTGATTGATTTCATCTTCTAATTTCTTTTTGATAAAATCGTTTTTCTGAAATTCATCATGAGGAAGATTTACAATTTCAGGAGCATTTGACTGCGCCCATTTTTTGAGATTTGTATAACTCGGAACTACAAAAGCACCAGGAAACTTCTCTCCTTCTCCAACAACCATCAATTGCTCTATGAATGGCGATTCTACCATTTTCATTTCAATTTGTTGAGGAACTATATATTTACCTCCAGAAGTTTTATACATTTCCTTTTTTCGATCAACTATTTTCAAAAATTTATGTTCTACCCATTCTCCAATATCACCTGTATACAACCATCCTTCTTTAATTTCCTCTGCAGTTTTATCTGGTAAATTATGATATCCCATCATCACAATATCACCTCGAACCAAAATCTCACCATCATCGGCCAATTTTACTTCAACACCTTTCAACGGTGGTCCAACAGTGCCTATCTTTTTTCCTCGACGAAAACAATTCACCGCAATTACTGGCGAAGCTTCTGTCAATCCATAACCTTCATAAATTGGAATTTCGGCTGCTAAAAATACGCGAACAATTCGTTGTTGAATCGCTGCACTTCCAGTAACAATTGCCTTTAATTCTCCACCAAGACCATCGTACCATTTGTGTAAAACTAATTTTCTTGCAATAGCTAATTTCAAATTATAAATTGCAGAACGTTGATTTTCCTCTAGCACAAATTCTTCAGCGACCTTTACAGCCCAATTAAAAATTTTATGTTTAATTCCAGGTAATTGTGCACCAGTTTGCATAATTTTTTCATAAACTTTTTCAATCACACGAGGAACAGCCGTTATCATATGTGGTTTTATTTCCTTTAAATTATCACCTATTTTATCCATAGATTCAGCAAAATAAATTGAAATCCCCATATAAACATATAAATATTGAATTGTTCGTTCATACGCATGGCAAGCAGGCAAAAACGTCAAAGCACGATCATATGGATCAAGTGGTGTTGAATATTCGCAAGCAATAACATCTGCAAGAATATTTTTGTGCGACAACATCACGCCTTTCGGATTTCCCGTTGTTCCTGATGTATAGATTAAAAAAGCTAAATCTTCGTGCTTTACATTTACTGCACATTTTTCTATTTCATCTTGTTGGATTGTTTTACCTTTTTCAATCAACACATTCCAACTTTCTGTATTTTGAAATTCATCAATCGAGTATAATTGCTCTAATGAAGGTAATTTTATTTTGAGTTGATTGATACGTGTATATAGATCAAGATTACTTGTAAAGCATACTTTTATAGCGGAATCGCTAAAAATATATTCATAATCATTGTCCGAAATATTAGGATAAATTGCTACGACAACAGCTCCGATTTGTTGTATTGCATAATCTATCATATTCCATTCGACACGATTTTCTGAGATTAATCCAACTTTTTCACCTGGCTGAACTCCACATGCTATTAATCCTTTAGAGATTGCATCTACTTGTTCTAAAAAAGTTTTGGTTTTCATCGGTTTCCATTCTCCATTTTGCTTGGATACAAACATGGATAAGTCAGGAAACTTTTCCAGCTGACGTTTTGGTAAATCAAAAATTCTGGTTGCTTCCATAGCGCATTTATAGTTTTGTAATTTTGAAAAGAATTCGTCGAAAATAGCGTAAAATGATGAATTTTTCAAAAAAATTGTTTTCAACTTAAAAAGAATTATTTTCGTAATAAATATTATAATTATGAAATATCTAATTTTATTTATATTATTATTCTACTCTTGTAATTCAAATTTTAAAAAATCTTATAAAATTGGAGAAATTAAATTATATGAATTACAATGTTCCAACCAATATTATTTAAGTTTAGAAAATTGTGATTGTAAAGATTTACCAAAAAATTATTTTATTCCAGTAGGTGAAAAAGATTCATTTTTTGAAATATTCATAAAAGAAAATAAAGGAAAACTTCAAGTTAATTCACTTTATAATAAATTTATAACTTTCGGAAATATCGAAGAAAAAATAGATTTTATTATACATACTGATAACGCTTCTTTTATGGATAGTATTGAAAAAGTAAATTATACTGTGATTCGTGGTTATATTAATGGAAGAATGAATCCATAAAAAAATCCCTCAACTCATCATGAATTGAGGGATTTTTTTATTTATAAATTTCATTATATTCTTTCTGATATTTATTAAGAATCACTTTACGTTTTAGTTTTAGCGTTGGAGTTAATTCTTCATTTTCGATCGTAAATTCGTGTATTAAAATTGCTGGTTTTTTAATTTGTTCCCAATTTCCAAAAAACTGATTTGCTTTTCGTACCTCTTGGTTTATTTTCTTACGAACTTCTTCATTATCAATAAATTCTTCACGAGAAAGGTTTACTATTTCTGGTGCGTTTTCTTTTGCCCACTCTTTTAGGTTGACATAATTAGGTACTATAAACGCTGAAGCAAACTTTTGTCCATCACCGATAACCATTGCTTGTTCTATAAAATTTGACTCTACAAGTTTTGTTTCGATAGGTTGAGGAACAACGTATTTACCACCAGAAACTTTAAACATTTCTTTTTTACGATCAATAATTTTCAAGAAATGCCCTTCTCCTTCTTCCCAAACTCCAATATCACCTGTATGCATCCATCCATCAATGATTACTTCATCTGTCGCTTTTTGATTCTTATAATAGCCCATCATTACATTTGGACCTTGAACCAATATCTCCCCGTCTTCTGCTAGTTTAACCTTTACATCTTTTATAGGAGAACCTACGGTTCCGATTCTGACTCCTAATTTGTGCGGATTATTAACTGTGATCAAAGGTGATGTTTCTGTCATTCCGTAACCTTCAAAAAAAGGTAATCCGGCAGCCATAAAGATACGTGCAATTTTTCCTTGCAACGAAGCGCTACCAGAAATAATATATTTAAAATTTCCTCCTAATGCTTCATAAAACTTATTTAAAACCAATTTTCGAGCTAAAGTTAATTTGATATTATAAAACAATGATCGTTTAGAAGAATCTGGCTCATATTCTGAAGCAATTTCTATCGCCCAATCAAATACTTTTCGTTTTTTTCCAGTTAATGCACTACCTGTTTTTAAAATTTTCTCGTACACTTTTTCCATAATACGAGGCACAGCTGTCATAATATCTGGTTTAACTTCGTTGATATTATCACCAATTTTTTCAAATCCTTCTGCAAAATAAACTATCACACCAATATACAAATAAGTGTAAATAACAGTTCTTTCGTAAGTATGACAAGGAGGTAAAAAAGTTAAACCACGAGCGCCTTGTTCTAAAACAACAATTTCTTTTGCAGCGATAAAATTTGAAACTAAATTGTTATGCGACAACATTACACCTTTTGGTTTTCCTGTTGTTCCTGATGTATAAATAAGCGTCGCTAAATCTGAACTTCGAACCGTAGAACTTAAATTATTAACGTATTCATCAGTAATTTCATTTCCAATTTCTTTTAATTCAGACCAATTTCTCGAATCTTGAAATTCATTAATCGCAAAAACATATTCTAAACTATAAATAGTTCCAAACATTTTATTGATACAATCATATAAGTTTTTAGTACTTACAATACATAATTGTATTTCTGCATCATTAAAGATAAATTGATATTCAAAATCTGTAATATTTGGATAAATAGCCACTACAACCGCACCAATTTGCTGAATAGCAAAATCAATCACATGCCATTCATAGCGGCTTTCGCATACAAGTCCTACTCGATCTCCTGGTTTTACTCCAAGAGCCAACAACCCTTTCGAAATTTCTCTCGTTTGAGCTATAAATTCAGCTGGTTTAGTAAATTGCCATTCACCATCAACTTTCGTTGAGAACATATTATGATCTGGATATAGTTCTTGTTGACGATAGGCTAAGTCAAAAATTCTTGTAGGATTATTCATCGTTATCAAACTTTGTAAAAAAGAGTGCAAATTTGGTGCAAAATTTTCGAAAATCAGATTTATTTAAACAAAAAAGCAAGATTCAATTAAAAATCTTGCTTGATTATCTTCTAAAAAATTGATTGATTTAAAGATAAATATTATCAATTTCTTTTTTATATTTTTCTAAAATTACTTTTCGTTTCATTTTAAGCGTTGGTGTTAATTCACCTGCTTCAATCGTAAATTCGTAGGGAAGTAAATGAAATTTTTTGATTTTTTCCCAATTACCAAAATTGACATTTAATTTATTGATTTCGTTTGCAAGCAATTCCTGAATTTTAGGATGTTTTATAAATTCATCTCGTGATAAATTTAGAATAGAAGGTTCATTTTGTTTAGCCCATTCTAAACAATTCTCGTACAACGGAACAATTAAAGCTGAAGGAAATTTTCGTCCTTCTCCAACCACCATTATTTGTTCAATAAAAATAGATTCTGACAATAATTTCTCGATTTGTTGCGGTACAATATATTTTCCACCAGAAGTCTTGAACATTTCTTTTTTGCGATCAATGATTTTCAAAAACTTTCCATCAACCCATTCACCAATATCTCCTGTATACAACCATCCATCTTTTAGTACTTCTGCCGTTGCTTCAGGATTCTTATAATAACCTTGCATGATATTTTTTCCTTTTGCAAGAATTTCTCCATCTTCGGCTAATTTAATTTCAATATCAATCAAAGGCAAACCAACTGTACCGATTCTCATTCCACGTTTTATACAGTTTACAGACAAACATGGTCCAGCCTCAGTTAATCCATATCCTTCGTAAATTGGAATACCAGCTGCTAAGTACAATTTTAATAAACGCGTTTGCAAGGTTGCGCTTCCTGTTGCAACACCTTTTATGTTTCCTCCAAGTGCTGCTTTCCATTTTGAAAAAATTAATTTGCGCGCAATTTTTAATTGAAATTTGTACAAAGAAGAAAGTTTTGATTCGTCTAAATCATATTTTTCTCCTAATGAAATAGCCCAGAAAAACAGTTTTCGTTTTACACCCGTTAACTCTTCTCCTTTTGACATAATTCTATCATATACCTTCTCTAAAACTCTTGGAACTGCCGAGAAAATATGAGGTTGAACTTCTTTCAAATCTTGACCAATAGTATCCATTGATTGTGCAAAATAAATTGACAATCCCATTTTGATATACACGTACTGAAATACACGTTCGTACGCATGACAAGCAGGCAAAAAAGACAACGCTTTATCATAAGCTTGTACTGGAAAAGAATATTCAGAACTGTTTACATCAGCTAATAAATTTTCGTGAGAAAGCATCACACCTTTTGGGTTTCCCGTTGTACCAGATGTGTAAATTAAAGTTGCTAAATCTGTTGTTTTTACTTTATCCATAGAGGTTTGAAGGGTTTCATCAGAAACTGAAATTCCTTTCGAAACTAATTCGATCCAATTTGGTGTATGCGGATAGGTATTAAATGTATAAACTTGTTCAAGATTTGGTACTCTATCTTTTAAACCTAATAATCGTTGGTACAAAAGATCATTGCTAACAATACAAAGTTTTATTTCTGCATCATTCAAAATAAACTCGTAATCGTTGTCCGAAATATTTGGGTAAATAGCGACAACTACTGCTCCTATTTGTTGAATTGCAAAATCGACTAAATTCCACTCCAAACGATTTTCACTTATCAAAGCTACTTTATCATTAGGCTGAACACCATTTGCAATAAGACCTTTTGAGATATTATTTACGCGATTAATAAAATCGGTCGTTGAAATACCCTTCCATTCATCTTTTTCTTTGTAATTAAAAATAGTAATGTTTGGTGTATTTTTCTCTTGAAATCGTGGTAAATCGAATACTCTTTGTGGTTGTTTCATTCTCTTGAAATAAGAATACAAAGTTCGACTATTTCTCGGTTTTTGAAAAGAAAAAGAATTTTCTTTCATAAAATTTCAGAATTTTTAATGGTTGTAAATAATCGTAAGAATTGTAAATTAGTCAAAATTTATATTCAAATGGAGCTTGATCATTACAGAGACGAAGAAGGTTTTAAATTATTTTGTTTAGAAAGTGTAGACGATATAGAGGAGCAAAACGATTCTCAATTGTTAGATTTTTTAGAACATTTAGCACGAGAATTTCACATTACAAACGTGTACAAGACGACTGATAGTTTTGAAGGTTTAGAAGAAAGTCTCAATAATTTACTTTATCATGACAACTATTTCAGAGAATATAAACTCATTTATTTAGTAGTTGAAGGAGAGGGAAATCAAATCCTGATAGACGATTATTACTACAGTTTAGAAGAAATAGCTGAACTATTTCAAGGAAAATTATCAAATAAAATTGTTCATTTTGCCAATACAATGAATATGGATTTGGAAGATGAAAGTTTTCAATATTTTATCGATGTTACAGGTGCAAAAGCGTTGTCGGGATATGTAAATTCATTTCCAATTCTCAGTACAATTTTGGATCAATATTATTTTTGTTTAGCCAAAGAAATTGATGACGAAGAAGAATTGGTGCATGCTTTGTTTGATAAACATTCTACTTTAGCCCTTAAATTAGGATTTAGATTATACCATTAAAAAAACTCTCCTAAAGAGGAAAGTTTTTTACTATTTCGTTACATCTGCTGAGCCTTATTTCCTTCAAAATGAATCATCCAAGGAATTCCAAATTGATCTATAAATGATGCAAATAATTCCGCAAATAACTGTTCGCCTAAAGGCATTTCCATTACTTTTGCATGTACAGATAATCGATCATATAATTTCTTAGCTTCATCAGCAGTCTCTGCATCTAACATAACATAAGAGTTATTTCCTTGTACATATTTCTGTCCAAATTCTTCTACAATATCTGATCCCATAAGCATTGTTGATTCATTGATAAATAGAGCAGTATGCATTACTTTATCTTTTGCATTTTCTGGTAATTGGAAATCTGGACTTGCAGGCATATCTCCCATTTTATGCATTCCAATATTTTGCGTATCAAAAACAGTTTCATAAAATTTGAAAGCTTCTTCGCAATTTCCATTAAAATTTAAATAAGCGTGTACTTTAGCCATAATAATTTATATTTTTTTGTGATTATTTATTTAAAATAAAGGTTGACCATTTTCGTCAGTAGTTAAAACCTCGGTCATATAATTTAGAAAAGGTTGTAAAACTTGTATTGATTTTGCAACTTTTTTCGGAAAATCTTCTGCTAATACTTCTTCATCTGTAAAATTTTTAATGAAAAAATATTGTTTTTTACGGAGTAAAGCAATTCGTTCATGATCTTTCGAAAAGCCTTTTGGTGCAGACTTCACTTCCTCTCCTTGCATTTCACCAAATTCTTTGATAAGTGTTTTAGATTGTAAAATCTTTTCCAATTCATCGGAAACTTCAATATCTTTTCTGATTCGAAATAGATCATCTCGTTCTGGTCCCCAAAATCCTATTCCAATAAAATTATGATTCGGTTGAATATGAAAATAATATCCACCTCTATTGTGTGGTTTTTTACGACCCGATTGTGCTGAAAAATGTATTTTATATGGCGTTTTATCATTCGAAAAACGAACATCTCTATAAATTCTATAAATTTTCAGTGGTTCTAATTCTTCCTTTTTAATTAATTCTTGGTAAATCGCATTGAAGATTAAATCAGCTTCAGCTTTTGCGGTATCAAATTCATTTTTATGTGTATTAAACCAATCACGGTTATTGTTTTTTTCTAATTGTTTTAAAAAATTAGTGATGTTTGACATGTATTATTTATTTCGAGTTAGAAGATTTTTTTCATAAGTTGCTATCCATTGATCTGGCGTAATTTTAGATGCTAATTTGCCAATTAAATCATACGGAATATCATCTGTTTTTTTGAATCGAATACAGCTTTTTCCCATATCCAATTTTCTTTTTGCATGTTTTGGATATTCTTCTATAAACCAATTTAATAACTTTTCATCCGAATAAATTCCCATATGATACAACGCAATAAAATTCTTTTGTGAAGCTAATCCAATAAAAGGTAAAGGAGATGTTGGATCGCAATGATAGCCATTTGGATACATCGAATGAGACACAACAAACCCTATATGACCATAACTTATTTGTTCTTCAAACCCATTAGGCAAATTCATTTTCAAGGTTTCATATATTTTTTTTACAGCTTCTTTTCTTTCTGGAGGAATACTTTCAAAATATTCATCTAATGTCGAGACTTCGTATTGCATTATTTCGGTATTAATTGTACTATTTCATTAAAACTCTTGTTATAAATTAATTAGAAAGTTTAATCTTCACAAATTTCTTTCAATTTTCGCAACGCTCTCAACCACATTTCCCTCATTTGTATTTCAGAAAAAATTGTTTCTTCTACATCAACGGAACAGATTAAACGCGTGTGTCCTTCTACATTTTCGAACTTATAAGATTCTTCATTATTTTTCCAAGAATCAATTTCAGGACCATCAAAAACCTCTTGTCCATTTTCTTTTAACATTCCGATATGCCGCATTTTGATTGATTCTCCTAATTTATTTTCTTCTATTTTAGCGATCATTGCAGCTGTACCTTTTTCAGTTTTATAGGTAAAATATACATTCGAACCTTCGGACCAATCACCTTTATAATCTGAATTTTCGCTAAAAGGTTTTGTCCAAATTCTATACGAATCTGGCGCTAACATGATTTTGTGCACATGTTTTGGTTGTGCATAAATGACTTCGGTAAATGATACTTTTTTCATAATAATTATGTATTTGTTAATCCAAAACTGTTTCGACAGGTTTTTCTACAATTACTACCTGTAATGCACAATTTTTCTGGTTGAAAAAGCGATAAAATAGTTATTCATTTTAAAAGGATTTATAATCGCATCGAAAACTTTATGTGGTAGTTTTTGAATTTGAATAGATGCTTTTGTAGTTAAGTTCATATCCTTAAAATTTAGACTAACTAATTTAATCAAAAAAAGTATTTAATTTTCTATATCATAGAAAAAACATTTAACTATTATTAAATTCTGATTTCAATAATTTACTTTTCTATCAAAAAATTAGAATAAATATGAAAATATATCAATAGAAACTCATATTTTATTTCGATCTTAAATTTTTTACAACGTAACTTTAGCTATTTTTCCTTTATTTCCAACTAAAATTACATATTTTTTGTCCGGTGAAACAGTACACGTATTGTAACTATCTTTAGTAATATTTACCCAATTATGTCCTCCATCGGTAGAGTAGTCAACTCCAGAATAGCCACAAACTAAAACTTTATCTTTAGAAATTATTGTTACACCAGATTTATATCCAATAGGATATTTCCATGAATCTTGAAAAGAAATTTTCCCATTTATCATTTTAAATTTATAAAAATTATAGCTTGAATCTTCTGGTTTCATAAAATCACCTCCTACCAAATACCCCACATTATTCGCTGCGTCATAAGCCATTCCATTTATTCCAGAAGTCGTACTTTTAGTTTTTTCCAACGTATACATTTGTCCACCTTTTGGTGTGTAATAATACAAATTAGACAATTCTCCACCCGTAACTATTAACGTTTGTTTTGTATCAACATACAAATTACTTCCACTCGATGCAAAAAAAGCTTCTTTTGGATTTTTCAATCTTAAAGGTTGACCGTTAAACGATTTAGCAACCTCCCATTTTGTAGGATTTGTCATCGTAGAAGTTAAGACAAATGGTTTATCTGGAGACATAGGATCGCCCAAAACAGTAATCTTTTTAGAATTTTTATCCACATAAATGGCATCTAAAAAAATTCCTTTTTCATTATTTTCATAAACTTTATTCCACGTATGACCACCATCTTTCGTTTGTAAAATATAAGCAGGAGAATCGATTCCTAAAGCCAAATAATTACCTTTACTTAAAACTTCAATATCCCTGAAATCTCTATTCTCTACAACTTTCGGGTTGATCCAAGTAAACGTTTTTCCTCCGTCAATTGTTTTTCCAATGGTATTTTTAGAACCCGAGACTACAAATGTTTTAGCATCCTGAAAAGCTAAACCTCTGTAACTTACGTCTAAATTTTCTTCATTAATGATTTGATACGTTTGTGCAAAAGAAAGGCTCGAAAGCAATAGGAGAATATATTTCATGTATTATAATTTTTGATTAAACATTTATATAAAGCTATTTTAACTAAACGAATCAACCAAATATTTTTTAAGTTTGTGTTTTAGTAAAATATAAATGAAGCGATATACATTTTCAACACTACTTTTAAGTTTAACCTTAACGTGTTTTAATCCAATTAATCAACAGGTTTTTGGGCAAAAAACAACAATAAATACAGGAAAAAGTTTACAAATTACTGAAAATGCATTAACTACGATTCTCGAAAAAAATAGAGCAAATTATAAAGAAGGAAAAGTTGCTGATTATATTCCTGAACTTGGAAAAATGAAAGCAGATAAAATTGCCTTTTCTGTGGTTGATGAAAATGGAAAAGTGATCAATGTTGGCGATGTTAATCAAAAATTTACCATTCAAAGTATTTCTAAAATCATTGCTTTAATGATTGCAGTTTCTGAAAAAGGAGAAGAAAATGTATTTTCTAAAATGGGATATTATGGAACAAATATGCCTTTTAATCATTTTGCGAATCTCGAAACAACTGGAAAACCATTAAATCCAATGATGAATGCAGGTGCAATTTTAACCACTTCTATGATTGATGGTGAAGGAGAAATTCCTTTTCAAAAAATTCTTAAAATGGTTCGTTATATCACCAAAAATAATTCGATAGATTATAGTAAATCAGTTTACAATTCTGAAAAAGAAACAGGACATCGAAACCGTGGAATGTTTTATTTGATGAAAAACAATGGATTGATTGAAGGTGATGAAGAAAAATTAAACAATTATTTCAAACAATGTTCCATCGAAATAACAACTGAAGATTTAGCTAAAATTGGTTATTTCTTTGCACATCAATGCACACGTTTTGATGGTGATACTACTTACAAAAACGCTCAGATTTCACAATTAATTCAATCGCAAATGTTAACTGCCGGTATGTATGAATTTAGTGGTGAATATGCACGAACTGTTGGTTTACCAAGTAAATCGGGTGTTGGTGGAGGAATTACAGTTTCTGTACCAAATAAAATAGGAATTGGCGTTTTCAGTCCGGCATTAGACAAACACGGAAATTCTGCTGCAGGTTATCACATGATTTTAGATTTAGTGAAACAATATAATTTAAGTTTATTTCAATAATTTATATCAACCATGAATTTTCAATTTATAAAAAATATTGCACTCGGAATTGGATTATCATTTTCGAGTTTTGTTTCTGCACAAACGTATACCTTAAAATTCAAAACAAATTACGGAAAATTTGATGTGATGCTGTACGATTTCACGCCAAAACACAGGGATTTAATTTTAAGTGAAATAAACAAAGGAACATATACTAATGCTCAATTTAACCGAGTTGTAAAAAATTTTGTGATACAAGGTGGAGAATTAGACGATCCTATTTTGGCAAGAGAAGCTGAAAATCCTGAGCAAAAGCCAATTCGTTTAGCTCCTGAATTTAATCCAAAAGCTTTTCATAAAATGGGTGCATTAGGCGCTGGTCGAGATGACAATAAAGAAAAAGGATCGTACTATAATCAACTCTATTTTGTAGTTGGAAAGATAATTACAGCAAAGGAATTGGATGATTTAGAAAATAAAAAAGGAATTAAATATACAGCTGAACAACGTGCTGAATATCTGAAGAATGGTGGTTTACCACGTTTGGATCATGATTATACAGTTTTTGGAGAAATTACAAAGGGATTGGATAACGCAATAAAAATAAGTGAAGTCGAAACTCAAGACGAATTGCCATTAAAACCAGTTATATTTTCAATTAAAGTAAAGAAGAAAAAAACACCTTCTAAATACAACAAAACAAGTATTTCTTTGGGTGGTACAGCAATCGGTTTTTAATTATCCAAGACATTAATAATTGTTTATTTTTGCTCGACAATACAATTTTATGCAACCATCAATTTTATTAACGACTTTAAACGCAAAATACATTCATCTCAATTTGGCGATTCGTATTCTTTACGATTTGAACCATCATCGTGGCAATATTTATTGGAAAGAATTTACGATAAAATCCGACTTTGATGATGTTGCTGAAAAATGTGCTAAATATAATATTGTTTGTTTTAGTTGTTACATCTGGAATATCACGCAGACATTAGAAGTTTGTAAACGTATTAAGCAAGTTTCACCTGAAACCAAAATTTTACTTGGCGGTCCTGAAGTTAGTTACGAATATGATGATGTAATTGCAAATGATTATATCGATTATATTATTGTAGGTGAAGGTGAAATACCTTTTCAAGAATTTGTTTCGAACTATCCAACAATTGATAATGTTCCAAATTTAGTTTATAAAAAAGAAAACGAAGTTGTTTTTAATGCACAAAACATTCAGTTTGATATTAATCGATTAGAGGGTCGAAATCCTTATCAATACGATCACCCTGCGGATTTGGAAAAGAAGGTTTGTTACATCGAAACTTCTCGTGGATGTCCATATAAATGCGAGTTCTGTTTAGCCAGTTTAGACAATAAAATGCGCTATTTGCCAATGGAAACCATCAAAGAGAATTTGTTGTATCTCATGAAACATGGAAAAACGATTAAGTTTTTGGACAGAACATTTAATATAAAACGTGATTTTACGATCGAATTATTTCAATTTATTTTGGATAATTATCGAGAAGGAAATGTTTTTCAGTTCGAGATCACAGCCGATATTGTTCATCCAGATATTATTAAATTCATCAACGAAAAAGTTCCAAAAAATCTTTTCCGTTTTGAAATCGGTATTCAAACTGTTAATCAACAAAGTAACCGAGAAGTTTCGCGTAAGCAGAACTTTGAAAAAACATCGAATGTTATCAATCAATTGAAAGATCGAATTGAGATGCATTTAGATTTGATTGTCGGTTTACCTTTAGAGTATATTGATGATTTGAAATTTAGTTTCGAAGAAACATTCAAACTTTACCCACCAGAACTGCAATTAGGTTTTTTGAAGTTTTTAAAAGGTACACCAGTCCGTCAAAAATATGAGAAATATGGTTACCAATTTGATCCACTTCCGCCCTATCAAATTATAAAAAGTGATTTTTTAAGTGAGCAAGATTTAGCGAATATTACAGCTTTAGAAAATGCTTTAGAAATTTATTGGAACAAACCGAGAACGCCAGAAACCTTAAAATATATCGCTCAAAAATATTCTATTTTCGACTTTTTATTGGGATTAGGTCAGTATTTTGAGCAACATCATCTATTTCACAAACATACGTTGAATGATGTGTATCAAACGATCTATAATTTTGCTAAAACATTTTCAAACGATAAGATGATCTTAGAATTAATTGCGATTGATTACTACAGTTTCCATAAATCAAAACCAAAAGATTTGTTTAAAATGGAACAAAAAATTGAAAACGATTTGAGCGAAATTGCTTCGCATCCAAAAAGTAAATTTGTTTCGATTCCGATTTCATTTCATTACCCAAATTGGAAAGAAAATAATCAAATTGAACAAACTCAAGAAAATTGGTTGATCGAATTTATAGGAACCTCGCATAATATCATTCACTGCGAAGTTTTTGAATAAAACTAAAAAAGATGTCTTTACAGACATCTTTTTTAGTTTATAAAATTCCCATTAACTCTACTTCGAAAATCATCGTAGAAAAAGGGCCTAATTCTTTTGATATTTCACGGTCTTTATAGCCTAATTCTGGTTTTACAACAAACCTAAACTTACTACCAACAGGCATTAATTGCACACCTTCTGCCCAACCTTTAATCACATTTTCCAAAGGAAAAGCTGCAGGTTTTTTGCGTTGTACCGAACTGTCAAAAACTTCTCCGTTGATATTTGTTCCATGATAATGACATAAAACGGTATCAGACAAAGTTGGTTTTACACCTTCTCCCAACGTGATTACTTCGTATAATAATCCACTTTCGGTTTCAGTAACACCTTCTTTTAATTTATATTCTTCTCGAAAAGCCAAACCTTCAGTTTTGTTCTTTTCGATTAATTCTTGTTTACGTTTTAATAATAATTCTGCTACTCCCATACCACAAAGTTAAAAGGAATATTTTAAATATATTATCGAAATAATACATCTAAACAAATAAAAATATAATTTTTAGAATTGTAAAACTCAGATGAAATATAATTAAAGTAAGGTTTTATTTTGATTTGAATTGATTAATTGCGTTGATTGTAAATTCTGATAAAACTAATTCACCCGAAATTTTTGCTCTTTCGATTAATAATTCGTTCCAATTTTCTGTTCCTTCCCAAGAAACACGTTTTAAGTATTTCATCGCTTCTGGATTAGAATTGGCTAATTTTTTGGCTAAAATTTGGATTCCTTCGTCCATTTCTTCTGCATTTGCATAGACTTCTGCGTATAAACCTTTTTCTTTTGCCCATTCCGCAGACTGAAATTCTGTTGCATTAATTGCCATCTGCGTAAAAGCAGAAGTACCTACTTTACGTTCTACAGCTGGTCCTACTACGAAAGGTCCAATCCCTACCGCTAATTCAGATAATTTAACGGCAGCAAAATCTGTTGCAAACGTGTAATCAGCAGCTGAAGCAATACCAACTCCTCCTCCAACAGCTTTTCCTTGAATACGTGCTAAAACAAATTTTGGTGCTTGACGAATTGCATTAATCACATGTGCAAATCCAGAGAAAAACTCTAAACCTGTTTCACGATCTTTAATAGAAATTAATTCATCAAATGATGCTCCAGCACAAAATGTACGGTCACCAGCACTTTTTAAAACTATAACTTTCACTGCTTCATCGTTTCCTAATTTTTCAATTTCAGCAGCTAAATTTCTTAACTGAGAACCTGGCATCGAATTACTTTGAGGGTGAAAAAATTCGATTGTACCAATTCCGTTTTGTATATCTGATTTTACGTAAGCTTCCATTATATAATGTGATAATATGTTAATGAGACAATTAGCTAATTTACCAAATTATCTCATTAACGAATTAATTTTAGTCTTGATTTAATTTTTTAACCATTGTTAAGATAGTTGCGATACCAACAGTTTCACCTGTTTGGTCGTAGATATCCACTAACCAACGAACGATTCCTTTTGCAATATCGTTTTCGTCTTTTTTCTCTTGTTCTATTTTCTCTTTACATGTAAAACGAACGCCAATAGTTGTTCCTGGATAAACAGGTTTCACAAAACGACACTCGTCTACACCATAGTTTAATAAAACTGGTCCTTTTTTCGCTAATACGAATAAACCTGCCGCTTTCGACAATAAATAATAACCGTGCGCAACATTTTGTTCAAAAACTGTCCCTTCTAAAGAAGTCGCATCAACGTGAGCATAGAAATTATCTCCTGATAAAGCTGCAAAGGCATTGATATCTGATTGTTGAACTGTATGTTTTGATGTAATTAACGTATCACCTACTTTAATTTCTTCAAAATGTTTAGCAAATGGATGTTTATCTTCTTCGATATAATCTGCACCATATTGATATTGTTGAGTGACAGCTGTTAATTTGTTTGGAGAACCTTGGAGTGCTGTACGTTGCATATAATGGAATACACCACGTTTTCCACCCATTTCTTCTCCTCCACCTGCACGACCTGGACCTCCGTGTACTAATAATGGAAGTGGAGAACCGTGACCAGTTGATTCTTTGATACATTCAGCATCTAAAATTACGATACGACCATGTAAAGAACTTGCATTTAAAACAAATTCAGTTGCGACATCATTATCTGCTGTTACAATAGAACACACTAACGAACCTTTCCCCATACGAACTAACTCAACTGCTTCTGCAGTTCCGTTGTAAGGTATAATTGTAGAAACCGGTCCGAATGCTTCGATGTTGTGAACATCAGTTTTATTGAATGGATCGTTGTTGAAGAATAAAATTGGAGAAATGAATGAACCTTTGTTTTTATCCGCTCCTTTTACTTCAAAATTATCTAAGTTTCCAAAAATAATTTCTTGTGATTTAGCTAATTCTTCTACTTTTTCACGTACTTCTTTTACTTGAGCAGCACCAGCTAAAGCGCCCATGCGAACACCTTCTACATTTGGATCCCCAATCGTTGTTGTAGCTAATCGTTGTCCTAAAGCAATTTGAACATCTTCAACTAAATGAGCAGGAACCAATGCACGACGAACTGCTGTACACTTCTGACCAGCTTTTGTAGTCATCTCACGTGTAACCTCTTTGATAAAAATATCAAATTCTGCCGAACCAGGTTGTACATCTTCACCTAATACACATGCGTTAAGTGAGTCTGCTTCTAAGTTAAATGGCACACCTTCTGAAGTAATTCTTTCATGTGCTTTTAACATTTGTCCTGTAGATGCAGAACCAGTAAATGTAACAACATCTTCAGATTCAACGTAATCTAAGATTCCATTTGCAGAACCACTAATTAATTGTAGCGCTCCTTCTGGTAAAATTCCAGATTCAATAATAGCGCGAACTACAGTTTCTGTTAAGAATGATGTAATTGTTGCAGGTTTAACGATTGCAGGCACACCCGCTAAAAAGTTAACCGCAATTTTTTCTAACATTCCCCAAACTGGAAAGTTAAATGCATTAATATGAATTGCAACACCACGTTTTGGTGTTAAAATATGTGTTCCTAAGAATGTCCCGTTTTTAGAGATTTTGTGTGTTTCTCCTTCTACATAAAAAGGTTGATCACCAAATTGACGTCGTAAAGATGCATTCGCAAATAAATTTCCAATACCTCCTTCGATATCAACCCAAGAATCTGCACGTGTTGCTCCTGTTGCCCAAGAAACAGTGTAGAATTCTTCTTTTCTTTCCATTAAGTATAATGCTAATTTTTTTAGCATTAACCCTCTTTCTTGAAAAGTCATTTTACGTAAAGTTGGACCTCCAACCGTACGTGCATAATCCATCATCGCACCGAAATCTAATCCAGCTGATGATGCAGTAGCGATTTCGTCACCCGTAATCGCATTATATAACATTTGCCCTTCAGACGAACCTTTTGTCCATTGTCCTAAAGCATAATTTTCTAATTGATTAGCCATTTTTTTATGTTGTTTGTGTATTTTATTAGTATTGAGATATTAGATTTTAGTAATTAGATAAAGTAAGATGAGATTCTGAATCAAGTTCAGTATGACATTTTACATAATACTTTTTACTTACTTTCGTTCCATGTTTTATAATTCGAAGCCATTGAATCAAAATAATAATCTGGCGCTTCGGTCAAAGGTTCACAAGGTTTTAAACTTTCATGACAATCACTTGGTAATTGCATATATTGTTGAGTTCCTTGATCCTTCCACTCAATCATTTGATCAGAAACCTGTTTTACGATTTTAGCAGGATTACCAACAACCACACTTCGGGTCGGAATATGCGTATCTGCTTTTACAAATGCTAAAGCGCCTACAATACATTCATCCTCTACTATTACATTATCCATGACCACAGCGTTCATTCCGACCATACAATTTTTTCCAATTGTAGCGCCATGAATTATTGCGCCATGACCAATATGTGCTTTTTCTTTTAAACGAACCGTTGTTCCTGGAAACATATGAATGGTACAATTTTCTTGCACATTGCAATTATCTTCAATAATAATTTGTCCCCAATCACCTCGTAACGCACAACCTGGCCCAATGTAAACATCTTTACCTATAATTACATTTCCCGTAACTACAGCTTGCGGATGAATAAATGCTGTTGGATGAACGACCGGTTTGTATCCTTTAAATTCGTAAATCATATTTATTAGATTTGAGATATTAGTATTGAGCTATTAGAAATTATTAAAGACATCCTGAATTTATTTCAGAATCATATCAAAATGAATGGGATGTTGAACAAGTTCAACATGACAAATGATTCTGAAAATCTAACTTCTCAATACTAACATCTATTTTTACGCTCTTTCTATAATTGCTGCATATCCTTGTCCTAAACCGATACACATTGTAACCAATGCATAACGTTTTCCTGTCGCTTGTAATTCATACGCTGCCGAATTTAAGATACGAGAACCTGACATTCCAAGTGGATGACCTAAAGCAATAGCACCACCATTTGGATTGATACGAGAATCATTATCAGCTAAACCTAATGCACGCGTACATGCTAAAGATTGAGCTGCAAATGCTTCATTTAATTCGATTACATCAATATCATTTATCGTTAATCCAGCTTTTTCTAACGCAATTTTAGATGCATTAACTGGTCCAATTCCCATGATACGAGGTTCAACACCTGCAACACCTGAACTTACAATGCGAGCCATTGGTGATAATCCAAAATCTTTAATCGCTTGTTCAGAAGCTAAAATATTGGCCGCAGCACCATCATTCAATCCAGAAGCATTACCAGCAGTTACAGTACCATCCGCTTTAAATGCAGGGCGTAACTTAGATAAAATCTCCATTGTTGTGTTATTTTTCGGGAATTCATCTGTATCAAAAATAATCGCATCACCCTTACGTTGAGGAATAACAACAGGAACAATCTCTTTTGCTAAACGACCATTCGCTTGAGCAGCAGCTGTTTTTTGTTGTGACCAAACCGCGAATTTATCTTGATCTTCACGCGAAATATTATCACGTTCCGCTAAGTTTTCAGCTGTATTACCCATTCCATCAACACCCCACATCTCTTTCATTTTAGGGTTGATAAAACGCCATCCAAAAGTAGAGTCATAAATTTTTGCATCACCACCAAATGGAGAAGCTGATTTTGAAACCACTAAAGGAGCACGTGTCATAGACTCAACTCCACCAGAAATCATTAATTGAGCATCACCAACTTGAATTGCTCTTGAAGCAGCAATTGCAGCAGATAAACCTGATGCACATAAACGATTGACTGTTTCACCCGGAACCGTATAAGGTAATCCAGATAATAAAGCTGACATACGTGCAATATTACGATTATCCTCACCTGCTTGATTTGCATTACCTAAGATTACATCATAAAATGCAGCAGGATCAATAGAAGGATTTCTTTTTAATAATTCTGCGATTACCAATGCGCCCATATCGTCTGGACGAACAGCAGATAATCCACCTTTTAATTTACCAATTGGAGTTCTAACTCCATCTATAATATATGTTTGGTTCATTTTTATTTCGTTTAAAGGTTAACGGTTTATGCTTTACGAAAGTCGTTCAGCGTTGACCGTTTAACGTTAAGCTACTTCAATTAAAGGTTTACCTGTTCTAAAGCAAGTTCCTTTAAATAAAGCAATTAACTCGTTATTTTGATTTGTTACTTTAATATCGTAAATACCTGTTCTTTTAGTTGAAGAAACTTCTTGTGATTCAATTGTAAATACATCTCCATCATGCCCAGCTTTTGTAAAAGAAATATGAACGTCTAATGCAACAGATATATTATTGTACATATTACAAGAAAAAGCAAAAGCAGAATCTGCCATTGCAAATGTAATTCCTCCATGAACAGAGCCAACTCCATTCATCATTTCAGGACGAATTTTCGCTTGCAATTTTGCATAGCCTTCTTTTACTTCTATCACTTCAAGACCTAACCATTCGCTAAATTTATCGTGGTCAAGCATTCTATTTAATAACTTTTGTGGTTCCATTTTTTTGTGTGTTCGTATTGTGATATTTTTTAGTAGAATGTTTTGTTTTCTTTCACCATATTACGGATAATAGGGCTCAAACGGTAACGATCTTCATGGTAATAATTGTACAATTCATCTAAATCGTTTTGTACATTTTTGATACCATATTCATCTGCCCATTTCAATAAACCTTTTGGATAATTAACCCCTTTCGTCATCGCTGTATCTAAATCCTCACGATTTGCAATGTTTAAGAATAAAGCATCTGCTGCTTCGTTAATCAACATAACTAAAACACGCTTAAAGATTTTTTCTAATAAAGCTTGATCTTGAACTGGTGCTTTCTTTTCGATGCCTTCGGCATAATTGTAAAATCCACGTCCTGACTTACGACCGTAAAATCCTGCTTCGAATAATCTTTTTTGAGAAAAAGATGGTTTAAAACGAGGATCGTAAAAGAATGATTCGAAAACCGATTCTGTAACACGGTAATTTACATCATGACCGATGAAATCCATTAATTCGAAAGGTCCCATACGGAAACCTCCTACAGATGTCATTGCGTAATCAATCGTTTCTGCATCAGCAACACCTTCTTCTAATAAACGAATTGCTTCGCTATAAAATGGACGAGCTACTCGATTGACAATAAATCCAGGTGTATCTTTTGTGATAACAGGTAATTTATTTACAGATTGAATTAACGTTTTAATTTCTTCTGCCAAACATTCGCGTGTTTGCACAGCTGGAATAATTTCTACCAAAGCCATTAATGGTGCTGGATTGAAAAAATGGATCCCAATCACACGTTCAGGTTTAGAACATGCCGATGCAATAGATGCAATGGATAATGATGAAGTATTTGAAGCTAAAATACAGTCTTTAGAAACAATTTCTTCTACTTGTTTGAAAACCGATTTCTTGATATCTAAATTTTCAATAATTGCTTCAATGATTAAGTCTGCAGATGAAAATGCATCTAAGTTTGCAGCATATTCTATATTAGCTTGAATTTCTTGTGCTTTTTCAGCGGTATATTTTTCTTTAGCGACTAACTTTTCAAACGTTTTTGCTAAGTTTTGTTTTGAACGATCTAATGCGTCTTGGTTAGTGTCATATAAAACAACGGGATGACCTGATTGTGCAAAAACTTGCGCAATACCAGACCCCATTGCTCCACCACCAATAATTCCTATTTTTTTCATGGCTTATTCTCCTTTAAAAACTGGATTTCTTTTTTCTAAAAATGCATCTACACCTTCTTTGTAGTCAGCTGTATTTCCTGCTTTTGCTTGAAAAAGACCTTCTTGTTTTAATTGTTCTTCAATTGAATTTTGAAATGATTGGTTCAATAATTTCTTTGTATAAGCCAATCCTTTTGTAGGTAAATTAGCTAATTTATGAGCAATTTTGGCTACTTCTGCATCAAATGTATCGTCTGCAAAATAATCGTAAATCATTCCGATTTCTTTTGCTTGTTCAGCCGAAACTTTATCAGCTAATAACATTAATGCTGCTGCTCTTTGAAAACCAATTAAACGAGGTAAAAAATAAGTTCCTCCACAATCAGGAATCAAACCAATTTTAGAAAATGCCTGTATAAAGTTAGCAGATTCTTTAGCTACCACTATGTCACAAGCTAAAGCTAAATTTGCTCCCGCTCCGGCAGCAACACCATTTACAGCAGCAACAACTGGTTTGTCCATGTTTCTAATTTTAAGAACCAATGGATTGTAATTTTCGTTGACGATTTTGTTGAAGTCGATTTCTTTTTCATCTAAAACTTCACCTAAATCTTGGCCAGCGCAAAACGCTTTTCCAGTAGCAGTTAATACAACTGCACGAACTGAGGCATCTTGAGCTGCAACATCTAAATGATGTTGTAAGGCTTTAATCATTTCGTGATTAAAACTGTTAAAAACAGAAGGACGATTCAACGTGATCGTAGCAATTCCTCCCTCTTGTGTGTATAGGATTGATGTTGAATTTTCCATAATTTTTTAGTGATGACATTTGAAATAGTCAAACGGTTCGTGGCAACTATTACATTGATACATAGCTTTGCAGGCCGTTGAACCAAATTGACTGATAAGACGCGTATCGTGCGAGCCACATTGTGGACATTCGATATTTTGTTCGTCTGAAAAGAGCGCATCGCTCGAAGGATTTTTTGTTGGAGGCGCAATTCCGTACGCTTTCATTTTTTGTTTTCCTTCTTCAGTCATCCAATCAGTTGTCCACGATGGGCTCAACTGATTGATGACATTGATATTTTTTAATCCTTTCTCTACTAATTTTAGTCGAATAGAAATAGAAATCGCACTCATTGCAGGACAACCAGAGTATGTTGGTGTGATGGTTACATTGACTTTTTCATCTGCTGTAATTTCCACCTTACGTACTACTCCTAAATCAAGTACACTAATCACTGGAATTTCAGGATCAGGAACTTCCTCCAACCATTGCCAAATTTCTTTTTCTGTTACCATTGTAAATTAGGATATGTTCTTTGCATATATTGTAAGTCAGTTAAGATAAAACCTAAATGTTCTGAATGAACTCCTTCTTTACCTCCTTTTTGTGCAAACGTATTTTCGACATCAGCTTCTATTGTTGCTTCATCCAAAACAGCTTTTACATTGGCTAACCAAGTTGCTTTAAAATCGATTGGATTATCAATCAAACCTTCTTCGATTAATGCTTTTTGATAAGGAGCTAAAATAAATGCTTCACCTACATAAGGTAAAATATCATAAACTGCTTGTTGAATTTTATTGTGAGATTCTTCTGTTCCGTCTCCTAAACGAATCATCCATTCTGCAGACCATTTTAAGTGATATTTCACTTCTTTTAATGATTTTTCAGCGATTGATTGTAATTTAAGATCTTTTACTTTTAAGAATTGCTCTAACAATAATGCATGGTATGAATCGTAAAAAAACTGACGTGCAACTGTATCACCGAAATGTCCGTTTGGTTGCTCTACTAACAATAAATTTTTGTATTCGCGTTCTTCGCGTAACATTGCTAAAGTATCTTCTGTTGTACCATTACCGATTATTTCGGCTGCATAATTGTAATAGTTAGAGGTTTGTCCCAATAAGTCTAAAGCCATATTCGACATAGCGATATCTTGCTCTAAAACTGGTCCATGACCACACCATTCGCATAAACGTTGTGCCAAAATCAGATTTGTATCTGCTAAATGCAAAATAAAATCGATGTAATTTTGGTTGTTTTGATAAACTGTACTTGTCATAAATTACATGTTTTTAATTTCTTCTGGAACATCATAAAAAGTTGGATGACGATATACTTTGTCTTCCGCAGGATCAAAGAATTGCTCAGATTCATCTGGGTTTGATGCGTGGATATTCACTGATTCTACAACCCAAATACTAACACCTTCTAAACGACGTGTATACACATCGCGCGCATTTTGTAATGCCATTGTAGCATCTGCTGCGTGCAAACTTCCTACATGTTTGTGATCTAATCCTTGTTTACTTCTAATAAATACTTCCCATAAAGGCCAATCTCTATTTTCCATCTTTTTATGCGTTTTTGCGTTGTTCTTTTTCTAATTCTCTTTGTTTTCTTTTTTCGTGGTAAGCTGTTGCTGCATCACGAACCCAAGCTCCTTCGTTGTGTGCATTACGACGTGCATCTAAACGTTGTTTGTTACATTTTCCGTTTCCTTTAACGACATTCCAGAATTCTTCCCAATCAATTTCTCCGAATTCGTAATGACCTGTTTCTTCATTAAATTTAAGATCTGGATCTGGAATTGTTAAACCTAAATATTCGGCTTGAGGAACAGAAACATCTACAAAACGTTGACGTAATTCATCATTCGAAAAACGTTTAATTCTCCATTTCATTGATAATTCTGAGTTAGATGATTCTTCGTCTTTTGGACCAAACATCATTAATGTAGGCCACCACCAACGATTCATTGCATCTTGCATCATCGCTTTTTGTTCTTCTGAACCACGTGATAACACAACTAACGCTTCGTAACCTTGTCTTTGGTGAAAAGATTCTTCTTTACAAACACGAACCATTGCACGTGCGTAAGGTCCGTAAGAAGTTCTACACAATGGAACTTGATTTAAAATCGCTGCTCCATCAACCAACCATCCAATCATTCCGATATCAGCCCAAGTAAGTGTTGGGTAATTGAAGATTGAAGAATATTTTGCTTTACCAGAATGTAAGTCATTTAAAGTTTGGATACGAGATGTTCCTAATGTTTCTGCTGCACAGTATAAGTATAGACCATGGCCCGCTTCGTCTTGTACTTTCGCTAATAAAATTTTCTTTCTATTTAACGAAGGAGCTCTTGTAATCCAATTTGCTTCTGGTAACATTCCAACAATTTCTGAGTGAGCATGTTGAGAAATTTGTCTAATTAATGTTTTGCGGTATGCTTCTGGCATCCAATCTTTTGGTTCGATACGAACTTCATTTTCAATCTTTTGATCAAAGATTTCTTGAAAATCAATTTCTTTTGCACTCATTTTAAAAAGTTTTTAAAGTTGATTATTTGGCATCAAAATCTACCACGACTTCGGCAGAACGAGGATGCGCTTGACACGCTAATACAAAACCTCTTTCTAATTCATCTGGTTCAAGTGAGTAGTTGATGTCCATTTCTACTTCACCTTTCTCTACTTTACACTTACAAGTTGCACAAACACCACCTTTACAAGCGTAAGGTAAATCTGCACCATTTTGTAAAGCCGCATCTAAGATTGTATCGCCGTTGTAACCTAAGTCAATTTGTAAGGCTGTTGCATCTAATTTGATGGTCACTTTACTCATCGTGTCATCCGACTTTTTGACTGCTTTTTGACGTTCAACCTTTTTCGCTTCAGCTGTTGCACTGTAGAATAACTCGAAATGCAAATGTTTTGCATCTACACCTGCTTCTACAAAAGCATCGCGTCCGCTTAAAATCATTTCTTCAGGACCACAAAGGAACACTTCGCTTACATCTTCTGGTTTGATGATATGTTGTAAGAAATACTCAATCTTAGCTTTATCAATTCTTCCACTCAAAATTTCAGCATCAGCTGTTTCGCGACTCAAAATATTGTAAACGCTAAAGCGTTGCATGTATTTATTTTTAAGTGCTTCAATTTCTTCTTTAAAGATAATTGAACCTTTATTTCTATTCCCGTATAATAGCACAAATTCGCTATTTGGTTCTGCTCTAAGAACTGTTTTGATGATAGAAAGAACTGGTGTTATTCCTGATCCTGCTACAATTCCTACATATAATTTTTTGTTATCTTCGTGTACTTCTGTAAAGAAATTTCCTTGTGGAGTCATTACATCAAGAACATCACCAACTTTAACTTGTTCGTTGATAAATGTTGAGAAAACCCCGTCTTCTATTTTCTTTACAGCTACTCTCAATTCTTCGTCCATTGGGCAAGAACAGATCGAGTAAGAACGTCTAATTTCTTCGTTATTTTGAATATTTTTAAACGTTAAATATTGTCCATGTTTAAATTTGAATTCTTGATTCAATTCTTCAGGCACATCAAATGTAACGGATACACAATCTGGTGTTTCCTTTTTAACATTTTTAACGCGTAGTTTATGAAAATTTACTGCCATATTATTTTTGAAATCCGTTAATTAATAATGTCATCAAATCGTTTTCTAATTGATCAGGTGTTATATCTCGCCCTGGTTTGTACCACAACTCTATCCAACGAAGAGATGATAATAAAGTAAATAAAGCAACCGATACATTAAGATTTTTGAATTCGCCAGATGCGATACCTGCTTTGATTAAATTAGCAATCCGTTTTTCATACCCTTTTCTAATTGTTTTATACAATTCTTTTTTGGTATCGGATAAATTTTTCCAATCGTTATTTGCTACAGATACTTCGTTTGGCTCGTCAATAATCATTCGAACGTGAAGTTGAATTAAATCTCTTAATTTCTGAACATTTGATTCTTCAGTATCTTCAATCGAGCTAATGTGCGAAACATATTGATTGGCCACTTTAAAACAAATTTCTTCTAAGATTTCATCTTTCGAGCGAATATGATTATACAAACTCGCGGCTTCCATTCCAACTTTTTCAGCCAATTCTCTCATCGACGTTGCTGAATAACCTTTTTGTTTAAAGATTAAAGCAGCTTCTTTAATAATCAGTTCTTTTTTACTTTGCTTAGGCATATAGTTTTATAAATGTCTATTATCTATAATTCGGTTCAACTTTCCTCCTTCACTTTTAGGAAGTCCATCTACTTGGTATAATTTGACATTCATTCCTAATCCAATGTTGTCTCTTATTTTTTTATGAATATTTGCGACTAATTTGCAACACGCAACATTAGATTCGTCATTCAAAT
Organism: Empedobacter sp. 225-1; assembly: GCF_030328185.1. Lineage (NCBI taxonomy): Bacteria > Pseudomonadati > Bacteroidota > Flavobacteriia > Flavobacteriales > Weeksellaceae > Empedobacter > Empedobacter sp. 225-1. Next base: position 77,150 of record NZ_JACALO010000003.1, read on the forward strand.
CATCACAAGTCAAACCTTTTTCTGCAAAATAGTCAGGATTTATTTCAAATCCAACTTCTACTGCATCCATATTTTTTGGTTTCGTTAAAACTACTTGATAATTTGGTGATAATTCAGGGAAATCTGGAATAAAATCCGCGATTTGTGTATGAAAGAAATTCACACCACGAATAATCATCATATCATCAGCACGACCAATAATAGGTCCCATTTTGACATGTGTTCTTTTCTTAGAATGTTCGTACGTTAATGTTGTAATGTCTCCTGTCCAATAGCGCACTAATGGTAAGGCTTCTTTTGTAAGTGTAGTGATAACTAAAACACCTGGTTGTCCATAAGGAACTGGTTCACCCGTTTTTTCATCTACGATTTCTGGAAAGAAATGATCTTCCCAAATATACGATCCTGTACCTTGTTCTTCGAAATCTTCATTTGACACACCTGGACCTATGATTTCGCTTAATCCATAGATGTTAGAAGCTTTGATATCTAAACTTCCTTCTACTTCTTGCCGTAATGCTTCTGACCAAGGTTCAGATCCTAAAATAGCAAACTTTAAATTGTAATCTGATAAAGTTTCACCTCTTTTCTTGATTTCTTCAGCAACTGTTAACGCATAAGATGGTGTTGCACAAATTGCATCAGCTTGAAAATCTTTCAATAACATAATTTGTTTTTCTGTGTTACCACCAGAAATTGGAACAACAGTCATTCCTAATTTTTCAGCACCATAGTGCAACCCTAAACCTCCTGTAAATAAACCATAACCATAGGCATTTTGTAATGTCATACCTGGCTCACATCCTGAAGCAGCTAAAGATCTTGCTACTACTTCTGAGAATAATTCGATGTCATTCTTAGTATACCCTACTACTGTTGGTTTTCCAGTTGTTCCACTTGAACAATGTAAACGAACGACATTCTCTTTAGGTTCTGCAAATAATCCAAATGGATAATTTTCTCTTAAATGATTTTTCTTTGTAAAAGGTAATTTGTGTAAATCTTCAACACCTTTAATATCTTCTAACTTGATACCAGCTTCGTCAAAAGCTTGTTTATAAAAAGGTACATTATTATACACTTTTTTTAACATTGATTGAAGTCTCTCGTTCTGAAGAACACGTAATTGCTCAATAGGCATCTGTTCAATCCCAGGATTAAATATCATAATTTTTGCAGATTTGATTTTTGATAATAACAAATTTAATCAAAAAAACTAAAAAAACTAACGTTTGTTAGTTTTTTTAGTGTAAAAAGTACAATTATTTATCAATTGATGACTTTTAGTATTTTAACACACTGCTAATCAATGTTTTTAACTTTTCTGAATTTGGTAACATTTCTATTTCTAAGGTAGAATTTAATGGAATTGCAGGCATGTCTTGTGCTCCTAACACTCGAATTGGTGCATCCAAATACTCAAAACATTCTTCATTAATTAAACCCGCAAGGCTTTGAGCAAAAGAGTTTTGCTTAGCTTCTTCAGTTAATACAATACAATGATTGTGTTTTTTTACACTATTAAAGATTGTTTCCTCATCTAAAGGAACCAATGTTCTTAAATCTATAATTTCAACTTGATTTGGAAATGCCTTTGCAGCTTCTTTAGCCCAATAAACTCCCATACCATAGGTAATGATAGTTACAGAGTTATGATTTTGAGAGGATTCTGCCAATAAAACATCACGTGCTTTTCCAAAAGGTAATATATAATTTTCATCTGGTTCAACTGTTGCAGCATCTTCCGTTCCTTTTATTTTACTCCAATATAAACCTTTGTGCTCTAACATCACCACAGGATTTGGATCGTAATAAGCAGCTTTCATCAAACCTTTTAAATCTGCTCCAGTAGACGGATAAGCTATTTTAATCCCTTTTATATTGGTCAATACACTTTCCACTGAACTCGAATGATAAGGTCCTCCACTTCCGTAAGCACCAATCGGAACACGTAAAATCATAGAAACTGGCCATTTACCATTTGACAAATAATTTGAACGAGCCACTTCAGTAAATAACTGATTAAGACCTGGCCAAATATAATCCGCAAACTGCACTTCTACAATAGGTTTCAAGCCTACCGCAGACATTCCAACCGTAGATCCAACAATAAACGCTTCCTGAATTGGTGTATTAAATACACGATTTTTTCCATATTGTTTTGCCAAAGTTGCTGCTTCACGAAAAACACCTCCTAAACGCAAACCAACGTCTTGTCCATATAATAATGCTTCAGGATGTTTTGCCATCAATTCGCGAATTGCAAAAAGAGCAGAATCTACCATTACCGTTTTATCCTTCCCTTCAGGAGAGCGATTTCCTTTTTCTTCGGTAATTAATGTTGGAGCAAAAACATGTGTATATAAATCTTCAGGACGAGGATCATCTGCTTTTAATGCTTGTTGATATTCTGCCTGAACTTTTTGTTTAATCGTGTTTTCGACTTCAATTAACTCTTTTTCGTCAAAACCTTCATTTAATAAAGTATCCCTTAATTTATTATAAGGATCTCGAGCTTTTGCCTCCTCTAAATCGTCACGGTACCATTCCATACGAACCCCAGATGTATGATGATTTAATAATGGAACTTTTGCATGAACCAAAATCGGACGACGTTCTGAACGGATAGTGTCAATTGCTCTTTGAATAGTGTTATAGGATGCTAAAAAATCAGTTCCATCAACTACAAACACTTCTAACCCTTTAAAACCTTTCGCATAATGCGCTATATCTTGAGCTCGAATCTCATCTGCTGATGCTGAAATATCCCATTCATTATCTTGAACCAAAAATAAAATAGGTAATTGTTTCAAAGCTGCCATTTGAAAAGCTTCTGCTACCTCACCCTCTGTGCATGAAGCATCACCTAAGGAGCATACTGCGACTGGTTTAACCTCATCACGACAAAGACCTTCCAATTCTTTGTATTGCATTCCCATCGCAATTCCAGTTGTAGGAATAGCTTGCATGCCCGTTGCACTACTTTGGTGCGGTATTTTTGGCATATTATCACGACGCAAACTTGGATGAGAATAATAGGTTCTTCCTCCCGAAAAAATATCATCTCGTTTTGCTAATAGCTGCAACATCAATTCATAAGGCGTAATTCCTATCGATAATAACATCGCATCATCACGGTAATAGGCGCTTAAATAATCTTGTGGTAATAATTGTAAACCTGTTGCAATTTGTATCGCTTCGTGTCCACGCGAAGTTGCGTGTACATATTTACTTGTTGTAGTTTTATTTTCTTCGTATAATTCGGTTAAAGCCTTAGCTGTAACTAATAATTCGTATGCTTTTTTTAATAATGTTGTTGATGCTGTTGTGGTTTCCATTTTTAATTAAATTTGTGTATTAACATCCCAATTCTCCATGTAATCTGAAATTCGTTTCAAGAAAACTCCTCCTAATGAACCATCGATTACACGATGATCAAAAGAAAGTGATAAATACATAAATTGTCTCGCCACGATAATATCACCAAATTCAGTTTCTAAAACTGCAGGCTTTTTCTTAATTACACCTGTTGCTAAAATGGCAACTTCAGGTTGATTAATAATAGGCGTTCCCATTAAGTTTCCGAACGTACCAACATTACTTATTGTAAATGTCCCGCCTCGAACATCATCTGGAGAAAGTTTATTTGTACGCGCTTTATCTACAATAGTATTAACATGTTTTGCTAAGCCTTCTAAATTCAATTCATTGGCTTGATGAATCACCGGTACAATCAAATTATTATTTGGTAATGCAGTAGCAATTCCAATGTTTATTTCGTTGTGTTTGATTATTTTAGTCTCTGTTTCATCAACTGATACATTAATCATAGGAAAGTCCTTTATTGCACGAACAACGCAATCAACAATCAAAGGCGTAAACGTTAATTTTTGTTTATATTTTGCTTCAAAAGCACCTTTATTTTCTTCGCGCCATTTTACAAAATTTGTCACATCTGGTTCAACATAAGCTGTTACATGAGGGGAAGTCTGTTTACTATGTTTCATGTGTTTTAAGATCATTTGACGCATTTTATCCATCTCAATGATTTCATCTTTTGCACCAATAGAAGTACTTGAAACAACTGTATTTTGACTTAAAGTATTACTTGAATGATTAGATGTAAATGATTTATTTTTAATGTAATTCAACACATCATTCTTAGAAATCCTTCCATCTTTACCAGATCCTATTATTTGAGAAATATCTTCTGTTTGTAAGTTTTCTTTTTGAATAATACTTTTAACTAAAGGTGATAAAAATTGATTACTATCAACTTTATTCGTTGGTTGAGAAGTTAAATTCGGTTGAGTTGTTTTTTCTTCAATAATTGTGCTATTGTCAACTAAATTTAGTTCATTTTCAGAAGGTTCTATAATGGCAAAAACTTCTCCAATTTTGATCTCATCACCTTCATCAAATTTAAATTCAATAATCTTTCCAGCCTTTGTAGAAGGTACATCTGAATCTACTTTATCCGTCGAAACCTCAGCTATTATTTCATCTTCATTTATGAAATCGCCAATGTTTTTTGTAAAACGAACAAGTTGAACAGACGCAACACTTTCTCCCAATTTTGGAATCGTTAGTTCTATATTTTTCATTTTATTTGTTTGCAGTTTTAATGCGTTGAAGATAATCAATTTTTATAAAACTAATTAATGTTAGTTAAATATTAACCTGCTATTTAGCATTAAAATTTAAGCTATTCTATCAACTTATTTTCAATAAAAAAACCATTAGAATTAAACCAATGGCTTTAAAAATTTATAAATTTCCTCTTCTGTCTTGCTCTCTTTCTAAGGCTTCAAACAATGCTTTGAAATTACCTGCTCCAAAAGATTGTGCTCCATGACGTTCGATAATTTCATAAAATAATGTTGGACGATCTTCAACAGGCTTTGTGAAAATCTGTAACAAATAACCCTCTTCGTCACAATCAACTAAGATTCCAAGATTTTGTAACTTTTTGATATCTTCATCAATTTCTCCAACGCGCTCCGGAATCATATCATAATATGCCTCTGGTGGAGCTGATAAAAACTCTACACCGCGTGCTTTTAACTCTGTAACAGTTTTGATAATATCCTTAGTTGCAACAGCAATATGCTGCACTCCTTCTCCCTCGTAAAAATCTAAATATTCTTCAACTTGAGACTTCTTTTTACCTTCAGCTGGTTCATTAATAGGAAATTTAGAATAACCATTTCCATTACTCATCACTTTCGACATTAATGCCGAATATTCTGTATTAATTTGTTTATCATCAAATGATAAAATATTAACAAATCCCATTACATCTTGATACCATTGAACGGTCTCATTCATACGATTCCATCCTACATTCCCAACACAATGATCAACATATAACAAACCACAATCTGTAGGTTGATACGTTGACTCAGATTTTACATAACCTGGCATAAAAGGGCCATTATAATTTTTACGCTCGATAAACATGTGAATTGTTTCTCCATACGTATAAATTCCTGCCATTTTTACTTCACCAAATTCATCTGTAACAGTAGTTGGTTCCATGTAAGGTTTTCCTCCACGCTTTGTTGTTTGCTCAAACGCATCATAAGCATCATCTACCCAAAGTGCTAAAATTTTTACTCCATCTCCATGTTTCATCGCATGTTGGCAAATTGGCGAATCTGATTTTAATCCAGAAGTTAGAACCAAACGAATTTTACCTTGTTGTAAAACATAAGAAGCTCTATCTCTTACACCAGTTTCTGGGCCGGCATACGCAACTTCCTGAAATCCAAATGCTGTTTTATAATAATGTGCAGCTTGTTTTGCATTTCCTACATAAAACTCGATGTAATCAGTTCCATTAATGGGAAGGAAATCTTGTGCTAATGCAATCTTTTCTGCAAATGTTTGTGTACTCATTTTTATTGTGTTTTTATTTTTATTGTATTATGTAAAATGTATTAAGTTTTACTATTTTATCATTTATTGTGATATTGAATTTATTTCAGTTTCTTTTTATTATTATATTGTATCAAATGTATTTCGAGATTCTTCGACAAGCTCAGAATGATAAAATCCACATCTTAGAACTTAGAACAAAACTCTAATCGCACTATTCATAACCTTTAATAAAGCCACGATTTATAATAATCTGGATCTTCTAATTCTATCGCTTGCTCTGTTAACATTAATGGTCGAAATGGATCAATCATCACAGCTAATTCGTGTGTTTCTTTTGCGCCAATCGATTTTTCTACTGTCCCTGGATGTGGTCCATGTGGAATTCCTGCTGGATGCAAGGTAATTTGTCCTTTCTCAACCGATTTTCTCGACATAAAATCACCGTCTACATAATATAAAATTTCATCTGAATCTACATTACTATGGTTGTAAGGTGCTGGAATTGCGTTCGGGTGATAATCAAATAAGCGGGGAACGAAACTACAAATTACAAATCCTGCTCCTTCAAAAGTTTGATGAACAGGAGGTGGTTGATGGATACGACCTGTTATTGGTTCGAAATTATGAATCGAAAAAGCCCAAGGATAATGATAACCATCCCATCCAACAAAATCGAAAGGATGTGTACCATAAACATAAGGGTAAATCAATCCTTCTTTTTTAATCATTATTTTAAAATCCCCGTGTTCATCATTCGTTTCGAGATTTTGAGGACGTTTAATATCTCGCTCACAAAAAGGAGAATGCTCCATTAATTGACCAAAATGATTGCGGTAACGACGAGGTGTTTCTACAGGGCTAAAAGATTCTGTAATAAATAATCGATTATTTTCGTCATTAAAATGAAGTTGATAAATAATTCCACGTGGAATCACTAAATAATCACCATATTCAAAATCAATTTGACCATAACCTGTTTTTAAAGTTCCAGACCCTTCATGAATAAAAATCACTTCATCCGCCATAGAATTTTTATAGAAGTAATCTGTCATTGATTCTTGTGGCGCTGCTAATGAAATATGCAAATCGTTGTTAACTAAAACGGGTACTCGAGATGCTAAATAATCTTTTGTTGGTTTGACTTTAAACCCTTTTAAAGAAGTATGTTTTAAATGTTTTGCGCGAGCTATTTTCGGTTCTACCGAATAAGGTTCATTAATTTCTTTAACCAAAGTTGGCGGATAACAGTGGTAAACGTTAGAATACGTACTCGAGAAACCATGCGTAGAAACTAATTCTTCTGCATATAATTCTCCATTTGGTTTTCGGAATACAGTATGTCGCTTTTGTGGAAATTCTCCCAAATGATGATAAAGTGGCATATTTTGTTTGTTGTTTTGATGAAAAGGTAAAATAGATGACGAATTTCGTCAACAAATAATCTGCAATATTCTAAAGTGAATATTGAGCAAATACAATTTTGGAAAGTAAAGCAGAAGTTTGCTTATTCATTCCAACAAATAAAGGTTTTATATTTACTTTAATTGTTTGCATTTCTTTTCTGTGGTTAACTCAAAGATAGAAACTTTTTCCGATTGAGCAAAATAGAAACTCACTATTTTCAACGTTTGCAATGATTTCAGAACCAAATGATGTCCATATCTGTTTTAGATTATGCAATAAAAAAGAATAAGCTTCGTAATTTGTATTGATAAAAAACTTTCAGTTTTAATATAAAACTGATAAATAATAGTACAACAACTGTTAATATCAGATTTAAAATCAATACTTTTGTAGTATGAAGATATGGGCTACAAAGATTTTAATTTTTTTGTACATAACGACATCTACTCAATTTTGTCAGTTATATAAATTGCCTGTGCTTATTTCTCATTTCATCGAGCATGACACCGGAGGAGATTTTATCCATGAAATGAAAGTCTTTTTGGTACACCATTACGGAGGTCATGAAGTGGATGACGACTGGGAAACTGATCAAAAACTACCTTTCGTAAAAATAGAAACTGTTCATATTGACTTTTTTTATTCTCCAATTATCTTGTTTGATGTACTCCACTTAGATAAGGAAATATCAACTAACTCTATTAAATCTTTTAACGAAGATTTTCTTTATTCGCATTATTTAGATTCTATTTGGCAACCGCCAAAACAAGCGTAATACATTTAGATTTTCAAGATAAATTGATCGTTTAATTTATCTATTTTCAGCTATTTACATTTTATATATAGCACATTTTTAATCTATACAATTTTACGATGTTAAATAAAATTATTGATTTTTCAATCAAGAATAAATTTATCGTGGGTTTGTTTACTGTCGCGTTGTTGATATTTGGAATTTACGACGCAACAAAATTACCCATCGATGCACAGCCTGATATCACATCGAATCAGGTACAAATTATCACCGTTGCGCCTTCTTTTAGTGCAGAAGATATTGAGCGTTTGGTGACTTTCCCTATCGAACAAGCCAATTCTAATATTGGTGGAATTTCGGAAATTCGAAGTTTTTCACGTTTTGGTTTATCTTTAGTTACCATCGTTTTTGATGATGAAACAGATGTTTATTGGGCAAGACAACAAGTTAGTGAGCGACTGTTACAAGTTCAGAACGATATTCCAGAAGGAATTGGTGAACCACAACTTGGTCCAATTTCTACAGGTTTAGGTGAAATTTATCAATATGTCGTTCGACCTGCTGAAGGTTATGAAGACCAATATGATGAAACAGAATTAAGAACCATTCAAGATTGGATTGTACGTCGACAACTTTTAGGGGTTCCTGGCGTAGCTGATGTCAGTAGTTTTGGAGGAAAACTAAAACAATATGAAATCGCAATTAATCCACAACGATTGCAATCGTTTAACCTAACCATCAATGATTTGTTTGATGCATTAAGTGAGAACAATCAAAATACAGGAGGAGCTTATATTGAAAAAGGCCCTACTTCATTGTTCATTCGTTCTGAAGGTTTAATAGGTAAAATAGAAGATATCGAAAATATCTTAGTGAAACGTTCTCAAAGCGGATTACCTATTTTACTGAAAGATGTAGCGGATGTTAAAACTGGTTTTGCAACACGATATGGCGCAATGACATATAACGATACCGGAGAAGTTTCTGGTGCAGTTGTTATGATGTTGAAAGGTGCAAATAGTAATGAAGTTGTCAAAAATGTACAAGAACGTATCGAAGAAATTAAAAAAACGTTACCTGAAGGTGTGATAGTTGAACCTTTCTTGGATCGCAAAAAAATGGTTGATAATACTATTCGAACTGTAGAAACCAACTTACTTGAAGGTGCTTTAATGGTTGTTTTTATTTTAGTTATCTTCTTAGGAAATTTACGTGCCGGATTCATTGTTGCTTCTGTCATTCCTTTGTCATTGTTGTTCGCTATAATCATGATGAACATCTTTGGCGTTGGAGGAAATTTAATGAGCTTAGGAGCATTAGACTTCGGATTAATTGTCGATGGAGCAGTTATTATTGTTGAAGCCGCTATGCATCAATTGGCACATAATAAAAAGTTTGGGTTGAAGAATAAATTAACGCAAACAGAGATGGATCAAACGGTTGGTTCTTCTGCTAAAAAAATGGTCAATTCAGCGGTTTTTGGTCAATTTATTATCTTAATTGTTTATTTACCAATCTTCACATTACAAGGAATCGAAGGAAAAATGTTTAGACCAATGGCGCAAACTGTGGCTTTTGCTTTAATCGGAGCGTTTATTCTTTCGTTGACTTATGTTCCAATGATGACCAGTTTATTCTTAAGTAAAAAGAAGAAAGTAAAACCAAATCTTTCGGATCGTGTAATGGCAAAAGTTGAAGTTTTTCATCAAAAATATTTAATGAAAGCATTACGCGTTCGAAACCTTATTTTAGTTGTTGTTTTTTCGCTTTTTGCAATTGCAATCTTTGTCATGTCTCGTTTAGGTGGTGAATTTATTCCAGCTTTAGAAGAAGGCGATTTTGCTGTTGAAGCACGAGTTTTACCTGGAAGTAATCTTTCGACAACCAAAGAATATACAACCAAAGCTTCTAAAATCTTAAAAGATGAATTTCCTGAAGTTGAAATGGTAGTAACCAAAATTGGTAGTGGTGAAATTCCTACTGACCCTATGCCAATGGATACAGGTGATATGATTGTTGTTCTTAAACCGAAAAAAGAATGGACTTCTGCAACAACTTTCCCTGAATTATCAGACAAAATGAGCAAAGCTTTAGAAAATATTCCAGGTCTTTCTACTGGTTTTCAATTCCCTGTTCAGATGCGTTTCAATGAGTTAATGACTGGTGCGCGTCAAGATGTTGTCGTAAAAATATTTGGTGAAAACTTAGATAGTTTAGCGAGTAATGCAACCAAATTAGGAAAAATAATTAATACGGTTGAAGGTGCGCAAGATTTGTATATCGAACCAATTAATGGAATTCCACAGGTAGTAATCGAGTTTGATCGAGGGTTATTAGCACAATATGGATTGACTGTTGGTGAAGCAAATCGAATTATCAATATGGCTTTTGCTGGACAATCCACAGGAATGGTTTTCGAAGGTGAAAAACGTTTTGATTTAGTTGTTCGTTTGGCAGAAGAAAAACGCACCAATATAGACGACATTCGAAATCTATTGATACCTACTGCTTCTGGAGTACAAATCCCTTTGAATCAATTGGCTAAAGTAGAATATAAAAATACGCCAAACCAAATTCAACGAGAAGATGCAAAACGACGAATTGTTGTTGGTTTTAATGTAAAAGACCGAGATGTAGAAAGTGTTGTTCAAGAATTACAACAAAAAGTTGATGAAAAAATCAAATTTCCTACAGGTTATTATGCAACCTACGATGGGGCTTTCGAAAACTTAAATCATGCCAAAGCGCGTTTAGGTATCGCCGTTCCTATTGCATTAATCCTAATTTTTATATTATTATACTTTGCATTCAAATCAGTTAAAGAAAGTTTATTAATTTATACAGCTATACCACTATCCTCTATTGGTGGAATTTTATTCTTAGCTGCACGTGATATGCCTTTTAGTATTAGTGCGGGTGTAGGTTTTATTGCGCTATTTGGGATTTCTGTTTTAAATGGAATAGTCTTAATTTCAGAATATAATCGTTTGCGTGATCATGGCATCAAAAATACGACTCGAATTGTAATTATGGGAACACGTACACGTCTTCGTCCCGTATTAATGACTGCAACAGTTGCCTCTTTAGGATTTTTACCAATGGCAATCAGTAATGGTTCTGGTGCCGAAGTGCAACGTCCGTTAGCAACAGTCGTAATTGGAGGTTTAATGGGTGCTACTTTCCTAACTTTATTTGTTTTACCAATCTTATATGTTATGTTCGAAAATATTCATTTTAAAAAGAAAAGAATAAATAAAAAAGCGCTTCCTGCTGCTTTAGTTATTGTTTTTACAATGTTTGGAGCTTCTGCTCAAGCACAAAACCGTATGAGCTTTGATGAAGTTGTTGCTTTGGCGGATGCGAATAATCTTGAAGTGAAACAAGCTGAATTGAATACGGTTTATCACGAGAAAAATATCTATGCGAATCGTTCACTTTCTCCTTTGGATATCTCGACTGAATTTGGACAAGTCAATTCTGCTGAGTTTGATAATGTCATTTCAGTATCACAATCTTTTCAATTTCCTGTCGTTTTCAAACGTCAAAAAGCATTAAACGAACAAATGATTAATGCTTCGAAAGCAAATGAAAAATTAACAAAAATTGAGATCAAACAACGATTAGCAAATTTGTATGTAAACATGCAAAACAATGAATCTAAAAAGGATTTATTAAAAGAAAACGAAGCAATTTATGACGAGTTTTTAAAGAAAGCTAATCTACGTCTGAAAAAAGGAGAATCGAATCGTAGTGAAGTTTCAACAGCAATTATTCAATTAAAATCGATTCAGAATCAACTCAAGTTAATGGATGTTGAATTAGAAAACTCATCACGACAAATTCAATTTTTAACGAATTCTACAGCTAAAATTTATCCAACTCAAGATGGTGTAAATTGGAGTCAAATTGCAGGTACTGCTGTGTCAAATTCTCATCCATTGTTAAAATTAGCAGAGGAAACGATACAAACCTCTACATTAGAAACTGAGGTAGAAAAATCGAAAAAAATTCCTGTATTTACGGTAGGTTATTCTAATCAAAGTTTTTCTGATTTAGACAACAATCGATACAATTCATTTCAAGTTGGTGTTGGTCTACCTTTGTTTAATCGTGGAATTAACTCATCTATAGAGGCATCGAAAGTTAAGGTTAATCTTGCAAAACAAGCTTACATCTTGCAACAAGCTAAAATGCAACATGATTATGATGTTTTAAAAAATCAAGTCAATATGTATGATGAAATCGTCCATGATTATGAACAAACTCAACTTCCAGCATCTAATGATTTACAAAAAACGATTAATCGTCAATTGTTAGAAGGAGAAATAAACTTTTTGGATTGGGTGATTTTAAATAATCAAATCATCGAAGTGAAAACAACATTTTTAGAAGCTAAAAATTTACGTGAACAGGCATATGCCGCAATGACTTATTATACCGCAGAATAACATGAAAAAATATATTTTAATGCTTTGTACAGCTCTTGTCGTTATGAGTTGTAGCAAAGAAGAAGCACAACCGCAAGAAGATCAAAAAGAAGAAGTTTCGACTTCTATTTTGAAATTAACAGATGCACAATTAAAGAATTTTGACATTGATACCGTTTCGTTTCAACATCAAAATTTACCAACAACTATTCGTTTGAATGCGAAAACAGCAGTAACGCCTGAAAATACAATTTCGATTACGAATGCGTTTGGTGGTTATGTGAAACAAATTGCCCTTATTCCAGGAAATTATGTGAATAAAGGACAAGTTTTGGTCGTTTTAGAAGATCCGCAATATATCCAAATGCAAGAAGACTATTTAACGACAAAAGCTTTATTAGAGCAGGCAAATGCAGATTATATTCGTCAAAAAGAGTTGAATGCTGAGCAAGCTGCAAGTGATAAGGTGATGCAACAAGCCAAAGCAACGCGTCAATCGTTAATGGTGAAAAAAAGTTCGTTGGAACAAAAATTACGATTAATGAACATCAATCCATCTTCGGTTTCATTGAGTAACATTCGTCGTACCATCAATGTTTATGCACCAATCAGTGGAATGGTAAGTCAAGTTTTTGCAAATAAAGGACAATACATTTCACCTGCTGATGCGATGTTAGAAATTATTAATCCAGATCGTTCTTTATTGAACGTAAAAGTATTTGAAAAAGATTTGGGTAATATTCAAATTGGACAAACTCTAAAAGCTTATACCAATACGAAGCCTGATCAAAAATTGGATGCCAAAATAACGTCTATTTCTAACCAAGTAAATGAAGATGGAACAGTAGATATTTTTGCTAAAATTACCAATGCAAATGGAACACGTCTGACAGCTAATATGTACTTTAATATTGAGTTAGAAGTAAACTCTTTGGATGCAAATGTGTTACCAGAAGAAGCAATTGTTCAATTTGAAGGTAAAGATTATGTTTTCGAAAGACAAAACAAAAATCAATTTCGTTTAGTTCCTGTAGAAATCGGAATCTCATCAAATAAAATGGTAGAAATAAAATCGCCTCAAAACTCAAATAAGGTTTATATAGCAAAAGGATCTTATAATCTATTGAATGCGATGAAAAATGAAGGTGAAGAAGAATAATACTTTCACTAATTTAATTACAAAAAACGAGCGATATTTATCGCTCGTTTTTTTTTCTATTCTTTTTTATCTGTACTTCGAAAAGGCATTTCCTCTATTTTGAAACTTCCTTCGATTACAGCTTTTTCAAGCAATAAAATAGCTTTTAAGGAAGTATAGTCAATTTTTTCTGCGTCATCAGTTGGTTTGTGATAATCATCGTGTCCACCCGTATGAAAAAACAAAACAGGTATATCTTTTTCGTAAAAAGAAGTTTGATCCGATCCACCTCTCCCCTCGTATCCTGTATAAAATTTGACATAATTCGTGGAATCAATCTCATTGAAAATTGTTTCAAAAGTTGGCGAAGTTCCATAACCTATAATCGAAACACCTGTTTCTTTGTTCAAACGACCAATCATATCCATGTTCAACATCCAATGAATTTTAGTTAAATCATACGTCGGATGTTTGACAAAATGTCGAGAACCTACCAAACCTAACTCTTCAGCACCGAAAGCAATGAATAAAAAATTAACAGGTTCTGTAATTTTATTTTTACTATACACTCGCGCAAGTTCTAACAAACCTGCTACTCCCGAAGCATTGTCATCAGCACCATTGTGAATAATTCCATAACTGTCTTTCGCTAACGAACTTCCTTGTTTTCCTTCGCCCAAATGATCATAATGTGCACCAATTACTATCGTTTTTTTCGCCTTGTTATCTAAAAAACCAATTACATTTTTAGCGGAGCGAATACTATCCACCACTTTTACTTTTCTCACTTTTGCATCAAATCCCTGAAAATAAACATCTTCTCCTAACGGTTGTAGTTTATATTTTTTGAATTCTTTGGCAATGTACTTTGCAGCTTTCAAATTTTCATCACTTCCCGTTCCTCTACCTTTCATTTTATCATCGGCAAAGTAATAAATGTGCTTTTTAAGATTCTTTACTTCGATAACTTGTGCATAAGATTTAGTTGCAACAATCAAAGAAAGAAGGACTATTATATTTTTCATATATGAGTTTAACGATTCCCAAAAATAAACCTTTATTTAAACAATCAACTCAAATGAATGTATAATAATTTAACATCAACTCGTCTCTATACACTACCGAATAAATGTGAGTTATAAATAATTTTTAACTAATTACTTTCATTTTAAACTATTATTTTCAATTAATTAAGAATTTTTACGTATTTTTATGTGACTAACCAAACTCACTTATGAAAATTTTTATTTTAGACCAACATCAAATTGTTATTGATGGATTAATCTCACTACTACATAAGCGAAGAAACTATCAAATTATAGGGTATTCTACGAATATCAATGAGGCAATCCTCTGGTTGAGTAGAAATGAAGTTGATTTAATCATTACCGAAATAACCTTCAATAATGATGATGCTATTGATTTAATTAAAACAATAAAAAAACACCACGATTCTGTTAAAATACTTATTTTAACTGGCGATAATAGAATAAAAAAAGTAGCCGAACTTTTCAAATTAGGTATTAATGGTTTTTTAGAAAAACACAACGAAACAAAATCGCTAATTGAGGCTATACAATGTATCTCTAAAGGCGAATCTTATATGGGTGAAGATTTGAAAAATCGGATCATTCAAAATTTCAGTAACGAAAACAAAACCGGATATAAGAATTTAGGTGATGTATTAGATAGTATTACGAATAGAGAGTTGGAGGTGATACAGCTTATCTGTGATGGATACAACAGTAAAGAAATATCCAGTAAACTTTTTATTAGTTTTAATACTGTGGAAACGCATCGAAAAAGAATCTTTCAAAAATTGCAAATTAAAAATTCTATTGGATTAATTAAATTTGCTATAAAACATGATTTAATCGAATAAATAAATCCCTTCAGTTAAACTACTGAAGGGATTCTTAACTAACGATGTAACCTACTCCCAATCGGGCATCCAAGCATTTTCAAACAATAAGGTTCTTTTGAAATTACCTTGATTGTCTTGACTCAAAGAAATTTTATAAATATCTTTTCTAGAAATTCCATCGTTGGAAGTTTGAGTAAATATTACCTCTGCTTCGTTGGGAGAAAATCTAGGGTCAACATCTATAAACCCGTTTGGTATTTCTGATAATTCTGATATATCCTCTACAGTATCAGTATTTAGATTATATATGAACAAATGCGTTCTCAATTGACGATAATTGTAACTCTCGAAACCAGAAACATCTCTTGCGTATAATATTTTTGAACCATCTACAGAAATATCCAATCCTCCTGCTGCGCCAGTTACATTTTCTAATATAGTTTTTATGGTATTTCCCATAAGATCTATTACAAATATCTTAACATTATACCCTTCTATATTGTTCGTTTTTAAAACAATTTTAGATCCGTCATTGCTCCAAGCACATTCTGTAATGTAGCTATTGTCGCTTGTTGTATAGATTAATTGTGTGCCACTTCCATCTTTGTTTATTCGATATAATTTGTTGTAATTTGGATAAATAAATTCACTACCATTTGCACTCCACGCATAGTCAATTTCATTGTTATTAAAACCTGCTAAAGGAATTTCAGTTACTTTGAAAACATTAGATCCATCTAATTTGGCTGTAAATAAATGTACATTTCCTTCAACCATTCGCATAAAAGAAACAAGTCCTGCCGAATTATTTTTTCTTGGACGAAATGAATTTACTGACTCTTGTGTGAATTTGAAATGATCTCCTTCTTCATCTGTTGAATAGATGACATGATTTTCATCAAATAAGCGTACAAAATGAATTCTATTTGGTGGAATAGCACTTGTCGTAAATTTGTTCGTACTGCTGTACACTTCTTCGTTAATTTCATCAGTTGCCACAACTTGCCAAAAATAACTTGTTCCAAAACTTAAATTTTCAAACGTAAAATTTTGTTCTTTTATGTCTTCAAATACTTCTACATTGCTATTTTTATTGTTCTTTAAAATTACTTTGTAGGTAATTTCATCATCGTCCGAATCAGTACAATTCCATGTTACATTTACATTTAACCCCAAATCAGTAGCATTATCAGCTGGAGTTAAAAGAACAGGAACACTTGGCGGACTATTTAATGCGTTATCGTCCTTCATCTCAAAAACCAAACTTACGTTTTGACCAAATTCTACAATATTAGCACCTTGTACTTCCATTATATAGCCTTGCAATTCTGCTTTAACAGAATAATCACCAATAGGAACATCTTTAATTTCGAAGCTACCATCGTTGGCTGTAAAAATCGTACTCGTTGTTGGAGCAGTTGATATTTTGACATTTGCCAAAGGTTCGTTGGTATTGTGTTTCACCACAATCCCTTTTATAACACCTTTTTCAGAGCCTTCAACATAATCTTCGCTACATTGTAAAAAAAGGAAACATAGAAGGAGTGTTTTCAAAAAAAGGAATAGTATTTTTTTATAATTTTTCATGATTCAATTGAGTTTATTGTTTCTTACGACCAAAATAGAAGCTTAATCCACCTCCAAATACAATTTTATTGTCTTTTCGATTTCCACCCACATAATTATCCCAATCATCATTGAAACCAAAATCATATTCTCCAAAAGCTCGAATACCAAGTGATGGAATGGGCATATATTCAAAACCTGCTCCTACATTCGCTTTTCCTTTTGGATCTTTGTTTATTTTCTCGGGAGTAATCATACCTACACCTCCGTATACAAATGGAGATAAATTGTCTTCTGGTAAAAAAATGTACTCAAGATTTAAATCAACAATCGTAAACTTTTCATAAAAAATTGCTGAATTTTTCAAAGAAGACTTTGTGAAACTTGCCCCGAAATTAATATTCTTTGTGAAAAAATATTTTGCGCCTACTGTTAAACCTGGTTTAATCTCGCTATTGCGATAATCTCCTTGAATTGAATTTCCTGTAAAATTTCCAAAAATCGCAAAGGTTCCTCGTCTTGGTTTTAAAATTCTATTATCTACTCTAAAATTATTAATTGAATCTTCTACTGCAGCTGAGGCTACAATCTCTTCAAATTCCGTTTTCTTATTTTGCTCAACTTTCCATAAATCGTCTTTTGCTCCTTGTATAATTAAATCATAAACAGCTTTTTCTATTGCTTCTTTAACTGCCAAATGAACGGGCTCGTTCTTCGTAATTCCTATTTCCGCTTCAAGTAATCTTTCTACATCCACATACCTAAAAAAACCTCCACTTACACTTTGTGACAAAATGGTCTTTGAGGTATAAACCGTTTTCAAAATTTTACCATTATTTGTAGAAACAGCTCTTAGATACACACTTATCCGATCTTGTCTATATTCTGTATTTCCTCCGACACCAAAATACCTGGCACCTGCTCCTCCTGTCATTACGTTAGAATCATAGGATACAATACCACCCTCAAGTATAATTCCAGCAAATAAAAGTGGCGGAAGCACCTGATTAGTTGTTTTTTTATCTTCTTCTGCTTGATAAGCAGCATATTCTTGTCGTGTTGATTTAATGATTTGTCTCTCATTTAACAAATCACTAATATTTTCTCTCTCAATTGTTGTAAACCATTTCGAATCTTCTAATGCTTTTAATAAAATAGAAGTTGTTCCTTGTGGAATTGCTGTACTCCAGTTCGCATTAAATTCTGATGGTTTATATTGTCCTGTTTGATCTTTAAATTTGTAAACAGCCACAACTACTTTTTCTCTTGGATTAGGTAAAGATTTTAACTTTTTTGTATAGGGAGTTACTTCACCTAATGTTGAATTTTCTTTTTCTGTTGGTGCATTTAATAAGGCATGACAACTGCTCAGAAATAGAATGATTAAAAAAGCAAGAGAGAAATGTATTGTTCTTCGGTTACATATTAGTTTATACATTTTTTTCTTTTTTTACTTAGTACGAATTGGGTAAATTGATAGTAGTTTGTTCACCAGTTTTTGTGTCAATAACACTGATATTTACTCCTCCAAAATAATCCTTTATAGTGACATATAAATTTCCGAGATTATATACACCCGGTTCAAATCCTTCCTCGTTATAACCTGTTCCAGTTAATCCTGTGGTAAGTTTGTTTAATAATTGTCGATGCAAATTATCCTCAAAACTGCCTACTGCAGTATTCGGTTTGAAATTATTAAACCCTGAATCTATTTTGAATTGATTCTGAGCATTTGCTGAATTTAACAGCCAACTGTAGTTATAATTATCGCCCCCAAAGGCGGAGTTAATTGGTTTGTATACCAACTGCTGCGCATTGATATAGGAGCCCATAAATAGGACTGTAAAAAGAATAAAGTTTTTCATTGTCGTTAGTTTTTATGGAGCAGATAATTGCTCTTTTATAAATTTTAATTCATTGTTGTATTGATTTAATCGCTTCAAAGTATAGTCAACCTGCATTTTTACATACTCTTCTTTAGGTTCTACTCTAAAACTGTGTAACAATTTATCTCGATCTTCTATTTGTATAATGGACGTTCTTCCTATTGATGGCGTTTCTGTTATCGTGACAATAAAAGGAAACTTCTCATTCATTAAATTATAAGCAGAATAAAATGAATCAAAAAAATCTCGTCCAAATTTGGTCTTCGTTTGGTCGATTACTACACCTTTAAGAACAAATTCTTCTTTCAGAAACGATGCTTCAGGATTTGATCCATTTGTTGTTCTCAAACTTTTATCATCATAATTTAGTAGAATCGAATCCTTCGCTATCAATTCATTTTTTATTTCATCTCTGATAAATAAATACGATTTTATTTGATCTCCTTTGCTAATGTTTAATCTTATTTCTGAAAGATGCTTCTTTTCAAAAGCTGCTATAACAAATTGACCTTCTTGTTTATTCGTAGAAAAATTAGAACTTCCATTTTTCTTTATCGCGACTAATAAATAATTTAAATCGTGAAGAACTTCATCATTATTTAAGACAAAAGCTTTTAGCGACAGCATATTTTCTACCTCACTAACCTCAATAGATGGTTGAATATTGATTTGCTGAGCTGAGGCTAAATTTATAAGAAATAGGACAAATAAATACACTGTTTTTTTCATTTTGTAGGATTATCTGTTATTAATGATGACGGTTTTG
The DNA here is from genome assembly GCF_030328185.1 of Empedobacter sp. 225-1. Taxonomy (NCBI): domain Bacteria; kingdom Pseudomonadati; phylum Bacteroidota; class Flavobacteriia; order Flavobacteriales; family Weeksellaceae; genus Empedobacter; species Empedobacter sp. 225-1. The sequence goes on from NZ_JACALO010000003.1 coordinate 96,835, forward strand.
TTATTCCCAAATAATTCAATGCTCATTCCATTCGAAATTGAATTTACACCTGTAACTTCAATCCGATTATAATTTCCTCTCATATAAATATCCAGTGAATTATAAATGCCGTTCGTATGACCTGAGTTGAAAAACAAACTATTTTGATTACCTTCTTGTTGAATAGAAATAGCTGAATTTTGCATCAGTACATTTACCAAATTATCGTTTCCTATTTGGTAGATGTTACTATAATATCCACTAAAATTATTTTCTTCTGATTTTGAAATAAAATCTAATACCGTATTTGAATTTACTGCTTCAAAATCTTGCGCCATTAGACTTAATTTTATGAATAAGAAAAAAAGAATACAATCTACTTTTTTCATACCTCAATTCATTTAATAAAGGGAAAGATCTGTATTGACCTTTCCCTAACATTAACACCTATTGACTTTACAGATTTGATTGATTAACAACCATCATATTACCTGCCCCAATTTGAAGACCTGTGTGGTTATGCCCTAAACCAGTTTGTGTAATTATTGCTGTATTTGAAGTTCCTATTTGAATATCATTTGCTGTATTAAAAACGCCTAACTGAGATTGTATTAACATATTATCGTCACCCCATTGGAATCCATTCGCAGTATTTAATAACCCAACTTGAGTTTGTTCAGATGTATTACTTGTACCCCATTGTGTTGAACTTGCAGAGTTAAGTGCACCAATCTGTAGTTGAGTTGCTTTATTTAAAGCTCCTACTTGTACAACATCTGCATCATTCCAACTACCCCATTGAACTTGACTTGTTGAGTTCAAAACTCCGATTTGGTCATTCGATGCACTGTTGTTATCTCCCATTTGTAATTGATACGAACTATTTGCCCATCCTAATTGGCTATTTTCAGCCATATTACTATTCCCTAATTGGATTTGAGTTGAAGTATTAAAGAAACCTTCTTGTTCATTAACTGCACTATTTCCATTTCCCATTTGAGTTTGAGAGGAAGTATTAAAGTAACCATCTTGATCGTTCCAAGCTAAGTTTCCATTTCCTGTTTGAGATTGCGAAGAAGTATTAAAACCTCCATTCTGAATGTCTACACCAATATTACTATTTCCAGATTGTAATTGAGAAGAAGTATTAAAAGCTCCAATCTGAGAGTTAAGTGCAATATTACTATTTCCAAATTGAGATTGATTCGAAACATTTCCTAATCCCATTTGATAAGAACCAGCTATATTTCCAACTCCTACTTGTAATTGATTAGCTGTATTTCCTATCCCTATTTGCATAACATAAGCTTGGTTTAAAATCCCAAACTGTGCTTGGTTAGATACATTAAATAATCCCAATTGATCCACATCAGCTAAATTTCCAGCTCCTAATTGATAAGTAGTATTAGAATTTGCAAAACCAACTTGATTGACAAGTGAACGATTAAGTGCGCCTAAACTTGTTGTGCTATTCGAATTCAATATTCCGTATTGATCCACGTCAGCGTAATTCATTAATCCGTCTTGTAATATTGAATTACTATTTGCTATTCCTACCTGGTCTACATGAGCTTCATTAGAAATTCCTAATTGGACTGTAACATCTTGGTTAAACTGTCCGAATGCAACTGTCGCCGCGAAAGCTGCAATAAAAGATAAAGTGATTTTTTTCATAACTTAAAATATAAATTTGTTAGTGTTATAAAATTAGAATATTATAAAACATTATTTATCACTTAATTAGCTAATTTAAAACTTCACCGTTTTCAGTTACAACACCATTCATTGTTTACCTATAAACTGGAAAACACCCTTAAATTTAATTTATTTAGTTCGCTTATTTTGAAAAATCAATGCTATAGAAACTAAAAACTTTCCATTCGCAGAATAATTATGCTCAAAAAATTGTTCTTTTAAGCCTATTTCTTGTTCTAATATTTCGGCAAAAGTTCAAGGTGCATAAAACAAAAAACCTTTAGCATTACAGTTAAATTATGGTTTAAAAGGATAAAACTTTACAAATCAGTATTTTAAAAATAAGGTTATCCATATTCCAAGTACAAAAGGAAAAGTCAGAACGCCACCAAACTCACTAAAAATAGCAGATTGGATGAACAAAATTTGAAGCAATACAGTTATTACAACACCAATTAACACCCATAATCCATCTATTTTTTTATTCCCTGCAAATACAATCGAAGTCAATACAGCATTAAAACCAAACAATCCCATCAAAATTTGATCCAATGGAGCACCAAGATAAAATGCGAAAATTGCACTAAAAACCGAAGCTGCTACACCATACAAAGCCGCAATTGGAGTACCAACAAAAACAGCAACAAAAAAAAGGATACCAGATAACGGATTAGACTGAAAAATCACCTCACCAAAGCTATTTGTCGGAACAAGAAATTGATTGACAGCCAACATAAGGGAATCCTCACTTGAAACAAGAGGTTTTATAGACGTAAAATGATGAATACCATATATTAAAACCCAAGTTAAGATGATAAACGGAAAGGTATATCCTGCTATATTTCTTTGATTAAAAAAATGCTGAATAACCGTAGCCAAAGCAGAAAAAACAACTAATAAAACCCATAAAAGAAAAGTAGACTCAAACAAAACAGTTAAACCAACACCTACCAAAGCCGCACTAAAACCATATAATCCTGCATTTATTTCTTCTGAATTGTACTTCAATATAATCGCTGTAATAGTCCCAACACATGTTGCCATCAACACCCCTATACCTCCTATTGTACTACCCAAAAAAATACCAATCAAAAATAATAATCCAGTACCACTATTTTCTTGTAACATGATTTGCCCTATGCCTTTCAAAACTTGATCAACAAAAGGAAACCTTGTTCCTAATTTATATCCCATTTATTCTATAACTAACTTCTTTCAACTATACCATTCTACTAAACTACAACTGTTTTTAAAGCAGAAAAAGCCAAAGTTAAGCGGAAAAATTCACTTTGTCCATAACATTAAAGTTGAGGTTGAGCATAAAACTGAGGTGTAGAAGTTGTGAATTGATTTCAAATCTTGGTATATTTTAACATTTATAATAAGGTTTTCCGTAATATAGATTATTGTTTTTTTATTAATTTTGTAAATTACTAATATTTAGAATTTTACTATATGAAAAATAAACTTTTACTTTTATCAACTTTATTAATCAGCACAACTGCATTTTGTCAATTAGATACAATTTATTCTAACAACGAAAGATTGGCTGTAAATGTCAAAGAAATTACAGAAGATGCAGTTAAATATACTTACCCGAATGAAGATTTAATCAATACTTCTTATAAAAATACAATTCAAAAAATAGTTCTTAAAAGTGGTCGAGTACAGATTTTTAATGAAGGTTCAGCTTTTAATAAAGTAAACTCAATTCAAGATTTTGAAAAAGTAACAATTTCAAATGTAGAATCAGAAGTTAAAGGTTTATTCAAACTTGCTGATATAGGTGCAAAAGCAAAAGGAGGAAGTACTTTTTCGAGTATGGAGAAAGTAAGAAATAGAGCCTATAATAAAATTAAAATTCAAGCAGCTATGATGGGAGCAAATGTTGTTTATTTAGCTCATCAAAATACAGAAGGTAATAAAATGGGAGGATATTGGCAAGCAGGTAGTACAACTGAAACTATTTTAACTGGTGTTGCCTATTCTAACTCAGTTTTAGATTTTAATGCTTTTAAATCTAAGCTATCTGATAAAATGACTTTTGATGTTGTAAAGGAATATAGATTAGGTACAAGTAGTATGGAGTATTCAGAAATCAAAGCTAAAAAAACGTTTACGATAAAAGAAGTTTTAAAAGAAAATACTGGGATTTACATTTTAGGGAATTTAGATAAAAAAGAGATGAAGTTTAGAGTTGCTTATTTTACTGAAGATGCTTTTTACTTGTATTACAAAGATAAAAATGATGCAAATTATCAATATGAAGTAAAATTTTAAATCATATACTTTTCACAAAAGTTGAATTTTACTTTTTTCCCTTTTCATTTCATTCTTAAAAACAATACCTTTAGGCAATAATAACAACAATACAATGTCAGAAGAACAAAAACGAATCCTAGAAGGCAAGCTATGGGATATTGCTAATATACTACGTGGTAAAATGAATGCGAATCAATTTCAAGATTATATCTTGGGATTTATTTTTTACAAATACCTTTCAGAAAAAATACTAACAGAAGTAAATGAAGTTTTAGCACCTGATGGAATTACCTATTTTGATATAGAAGAAGGAACAACGCAAGGCGATGCTGATTTAGAAGAACTAAAAGCAATTTTAGTAGAAAAGGTTGGTTATTTCTTAAAACCTTCTGAATTGTTTTCGTCTTTAGCTAAAAAAGGAAATGCAAAAGCAGAAGATGAAAATGAAGAAAGCATTGATGTTTTTATCTTAGAAGATTTAGAAAAAGTTTTGCGTAATATAGAACGTTCTACACTTGGAACAGAATCGCAAGATGATTTTGATAACTTATTTTATGATATTGATTTAAACTCGCAAAAAATAGGTAAAACACCATTAGAGCGTAACCAAACCATATCTAAAATAATGAATGCCTTAAACGAAATTGATTTTGATTTAGCCAATACCGAATCTGATGTTTTAGGCGATGCGTACGAATATTTGATTGGTAAATTTGCCGAAGGTGCTGGACAAAAAGCAGGCGAATTTTATACACCTCAACAAGTTTCTACCATTTTAGCACAACTTGTAACGGCCGATAAAACCAAACTAAAATCGGTTTACGACCCAACGTGTGGTTCGGGTTCTTTGCTTTTGCGTGTAGCGAAACAAGTAAATGAGGTTGGGCAGTTTTACGGGCAAGAAATGAACAGAACAACGTACAACTTGGCTCGAATGAACATGATTTTGCACGATGTATCGTATTTAAAATTTGATATTAAAAACGATGATACATTAGAGCGACCTCAGCACAAAGAACAACAATTTGAAGCCATTGTTGCCAACCCACCATTTTCTGCCAATTGGAGTGCCAATCCGTTGTTTATGGACGACGAACGTTTTTCGCAATTCGGAGCATTAGCACCAAAAGGAAAAGCAGATTTTGCCTTTGTGCAACATATGTTTCATCATTTAGCTGATAACGGAACTATGGCAACCGTATTACCACATGGCGTTTTGTTTAGAGGAAGTACAGAAGAAAAAATTCGTAAACATTTTATTGAAGAATTAAACGCTATTGATGCCGTAATTGGCTTACCTGCCAATATCTTTTTTGGTACAGGTATAGCCACTTGTATTTTGGTATTAAAAAAATGCCGAAAAGACAGCGAAAATATTTTGTTTATAGATGCAAGCAAAGGTTTTGAAAAACAAGGCAACCAAAACGTTTTATTGCCCGAGCATATTAATGCCATTGTAGAAACATACAAAAACAGAACAACTGTCGATAAGTTTTCTTACTTAGCAACGCTTAACGAGGTACGCAATAACGAGTACAACCTAAACATACCGCGTTATGTAGATACGTTTGAAGAAGAAGATGCGATTGATATAAATGCGATTGCAGAAGATATAAAACAGTTGGATATAGATTTACAAACCAACCAACAAACTATTACAGATTTTTGTAAACAACTTAATATAAAAACACCTTTTTAAGCAATGGAAAATTTACAACCAAAATTGAGATTTCCTGAGTTTAAAGAAGAATGGAAAATGTACTTTATTTCAGATTTTTTTAAAGTAGGTTCAAGCAAAAGAGTAAAGCAAGAAGATTGGAAGACCGAAGGAATTCCATTCTATAGAACGCGTGAATTGGTTAAGTTATCTAAAAACGAAAAAATTGAAAACGAAATATTTATTTCAGAAGAACATTATAACGATTTAAAATCTAAATATGGAGTTCCAAAAATAGGAGATTTACTTATCAGTGGTGTTGGAACATTAGGTATTAGTTATGTTGTAACTAATAATAATCCATTTTATATAAAAGATGGAAATGTTTTATGGTTTAATAAAGTAAAGAATATAAATTCTTTATTCTTTAATTATAACTTTAAAACAAGATTTTTACTTTCTCAAATATTAAATAATGCTTCTGCAACGACCGTTGGAACATACACAATTGATAATGCGAAAAAAACAAAATTCTTTTGTACTGAAATACAAGAACAAACCAAAATCGCTGATTTTTTAGGATCAGTAGATAAACAGTTGGATATTCTTAACCAAAAGAAAGAAAAACTAAACCTTTACAAAAAAGGAACAATGCAACAATTGTTTTTGCAACAAATCCGCTTTAAAGACGACAACGGAAACGATTTCCCTGATTGGGAAGAGAATACTTTGGGAGAGGTTGGAGTGTTCTTAAAAGGGAAAAATATTTCAAAATCTGATATTAGTGAAGATGGATTAATAGAATGCATTAGATATGGAGAATTATATACAAGATATAATGAAATCATTTATAATGTATTTTCAAAAACTAATTTAAGTAAAGAAAATTTAATATTTTCTAAACAAAATGATGTTATAATACCAGCCTCTGGTGAAACAGCAATTGATATTTCAACTGCATCTTGCGTTCAAAAAGATAATGTTGCTTTAGGTGGCGATATTAATATTTTTAGAAGTAATCATAATGGAATTTTTTTAGCTTATTATTTGAATAATCATTGTAAGCAACAAATTGCTTCATTAGCTCAAGGAAGTTCAGTCATTCATATTTATCCAAATCATTTAAAAATATTAAAGATTTCAATTCCATCATTAGAAGAACAAACTAAAATCGCTAACTTTTTATCGGCAATAGATAAACAAATAGAAACTGTAGAAAACCAAATAACAAAAACCGAAACGTATAAAAAAGGATTGTTACAACAAATGTTTGTGTAAATAATACAACTTATGACCACCCAATCAGAACAAGCACTAGAAAATAAAATGATTCAACAATTGGTTAGCAATGGTTACGAGCGTGTAACCATTACTAACGAAGATGATTTAGTTGTCAACCTAAAAAAACAACTAGAAAAGTTTAATCATACTACATACTCAGATTCAGAATTTAAGCAAATCTTAAATCATTTAACCAAAGCTTTAAATCCGTTTGATAAAGCAAAGGTTTTACGAGATAAGTTTTCGTTTAAAAACGATGAAAACGAAACTGTTTACGTCGATTTCTTAAACATGGAGCATTGGTGTCAAAACGAATACCAAGTAACTCACCAAGTAACCATGCACGGCAAGTACGAAAACCGTTACGATGTTACTATTTTAATCAACGGTTTGCCATTGGTACAAATCGAATTAAAAAAACGCGGTTTAGAAATTAAAGAAGCGTTTAACCAAGTGTTGAGGTATCATAAACATAGTTACGGTGCAGGTTTAGGGTTGTTTCAGTACGTGCAATTGTATGTGATAAGTAACGGAACAAATACAAAATATTATACCTACAGCAAAGAACAAGATTTTAAATTTACGTTCTATTGGACTGATGAGAAAAACAAACGTATTTCTGATTTAGAAGATTTTACCAATACATTTTTAGATAAATGTCATGTAAGTAAAATGATCACACGTTATATTGTTTTACACGAAGGCAATAAACAAATTATGGTTTTACGTCCGTACCAATATTATGCGGTAGAAAAAATAATTGATAAAGTAAAAAACAGCACTACCAACGGTTATATATGGCATACAACGGGTTCAGGGAAAACGCTGACTTCATTTAAAGCAAGTCAAATTTTATCTAAACTACCAAAGGTAGATAAGGTTGTTTTTTGTGTAGATAGAACCGATTTAGATTATCAAACATCAAGAGAATTTAACGAGTTTAGTCCTGGTTCTGTAGATTCTACAGATAATACTAGGAAATTAGTACAACAATTTGCCGATGTAAATACTAAACTAATTGTAACCACCATTCAGAAATTAAACACCGCTATCAGCAAAGAAAAACATACAAAAGTAATGAATGACTTAGCGGATAAAAAAGTGGTTTTTATTTTTGATGAATGCCACCGTTCACAATTTGGCGATACACATCAAAGAATTGTAAAGTTCTTTAAAAATCATCAAATGTTTGGTTTTACGGGAACACCAATTTTAACTGAAAATGCACATTCAAGAAACGGAGTTAAGAAATTAACAACCGATTTGTTTGGCGAACGTTTGCACGATTACGTTATTACCGATGCAATCAATGATAATAATGTACTGCCTTTTGCTATAGAATATGTTGGAAGATATAAATACAAAGAAACGTCTAAAAACAATTTAGATATTGAAGTAGAAGCTATTGATACCAAAGAACTTTTTGAAAGTGATGAACGTATTGAGAAAATAGCCGATTACATTATAAACAACCACGACACTAAAGCAAAAAACAAAGGCTTTACAGCGATGTTTTGCATTAGTAATACCAAAACATTAATTAAGTATTTTGATTTATTCAGAAAGCTAAAAAACGAAGGAAAACACGATTTAAAAATTGCAACCATCTTTAGTTATACAGCAAATGAAGATGCCAATGAAGATAAATCAGGAGAAATTCCTGAAGAAAATTTAGACTTCAGCAATGCAAAAGTTGATATTCATACAAGAGATGTTTTAGATAAATACATAGAAGAATACAATAAGGAATTTGGTACAAGCTATTCAACAAAAGACAGCAAATCGTTTAACGATTATTACAAGAACGTAGCAAAACGAGTAAGAGAAAAAGAAATTGATATTTTATTTGTTGTAAATATGTTTTTAACGGGTTTTGATTCGCCAAACTTAAATACCTTGTATGTTGATAAGAATTTAAAATATCATGGCTTAATTCAGGCTTATTCACGTACAAACCGATTAAAAGGAGAGAATAAACCCTACGGGCAAATTGTTGTTTTTAGAAACCTTAAAAAAGCAACTGATGATGCAATTGAATTGTTTTCTAATAGAGAAGCTAAAGAAGTTATTATTGTACCACCTTTAGAAGATTATATTGACCAATTTAATGAAGCAGTAGCAACACTTTTAGTAATTGCTCCAACTTATCAAAGCGTTGATGATTTTTATTCAGAAACTCAAAAATTACAATTTGTAAAAGCGTTTAGAGAATTATTGAGGTTAAAAAACCGTATGGATACCTATGCAGATTTTAACTTTGCAGATTTAGTTATAGATGAACAAGCGTTTAATAACTACAGTTCTAAGTACCAAGATTTAAAACGTGAAGCAGAAAACGCACCTAATAAAGATTCAATTTTAAACGAAGTTGATTTTCATTTAGAGTTGATTCATAAGGATATTGTAAACGTAGATTATATTTTACGTTTGTTAGCCAACTTAGAAGAAGAAGAAATTGAAACAGAAACCAAGAAAAAACGTCAGTCAGAAATTTTATCAATGGTTGATAATGACCCTGTTTTAAGAAATAAACGAGATTTAATAGAAAAGTTTATAATTGAGCAACTGCCAATCTTAGAACAAAATGAAGACGTTACAGAAGCGTTTAGCGATTTTATTAACACAGAGAAGGTAAAAGAGTTCAAATACCTTGTAGAGGAAGAAAATATCAACGAAAATAGATTAGAAGAAGCAATGGAATCTTATATGTTTTCAGGGAGATTTCCCACTAACAATGAATTGGTTGAAACCTTGAAAGAAAAACCATCGTTTAGAGAGCGTAGAACAATAGGTGAACGATTAATATATAAAGTAAATTACTTTGCTGATAGATTTTTGAGATAAAAAAAATAAACAAAAAACCTCATCAAAATAATCTGATGAGGTTTTTTTAAAACGTACATTTTTTACATTATCTACATTAATTTAGTTTTCGGAATGTTTTCCAATTGTAGTTGGTTAAAATATTGGATATACTAACTTAGCTTTCAGTTGAAGTTAAGACTAAAATCTTAAATTTATCACATGAAACAAGGATGAAAATCTATGACACCGCTTTTAAAATAAGAGCAGTAGAATTAAGTAATGATAGAAGTAATTTATCAGAGCTAGCGTGAGAGCTTGGTATAAAAGTTTCTTTACTTTATAAATGGCGAAAAGAATATCAACAATTTGCTCGATCTCATCTTGAAGTTTAGCAATGTTGTGAATTGATTTCAAATCTTGGTATATTTACCGAAGTAATTACAACTAAAATCGGAAGTCTTTTTTAACATTCAACCCTGTATAAAATATTAATTGATTTATCTGTTTTTTTAATTGACTGTTGGTAAAATAATGTGACAAATTTTTGAGGTTTAAATAAGAATATAAATATCTCTTTAATCCATAAAACAACTTGCTCTAAATTAAAATTATCAATGATATCTTTTAAAAACTTTGGTAAAAGGTCCATTTTTAAGGTGTTATTTTAAGCTTTCCCATAACATTGTTTTTTCACTAAACAACTATAGCTTTAGTTTTGTAAAAAAATCAGCTATATCTATATTTCGTAATATTATTCCAAACATACAACAACCATCTCACAATAAACTACGGTTTCCCGCAAAAACGAAAAACCTCCCTAAAATTGCTTCTAAAGAGGTTACTATTTTGTGTTTTTGTACCAAAAATTGAAGTTGTGCAAGATTTACCCATATTAGTGGCTGGACTTTAAAGTTCTCTGGCAATTTTTATAAACTCAGAAAGACTTTTTCCTATTATTGCCATTCCAGCATCATGTGGGTTTTCTAACTTATACCTTCCTTTTGCAGAGCCATTTAATGAATAGTCATAACTATCAATTGTTATTATGCACCAATGTTTGTGTCGGCATTCTACGGTAACCTCATTACTATAAAATGGCCAATCTTCTTTGAAATCTTCTTTTTTGATAACTTTAGATTTGTAATTTGGATTTACACGTCTTTCTAAGTCGTCTAAAATAGTTCTTTTATGTACTCTTTTTGGCGTTTCAGAGTATTTGGTAGTTATTTTTCTATAATCTGTGTTGCCAAAATCTTTATCATATAATAAACCAAAATCAAAAATATTGCTTGTGGTCAATTGTTTTCCAATTTGACCTAATTTTCCAAAAATTATTTGTCTCGAAAGAGCGGAAACAAATCTTTCAAAGATTATAATAATGTGTCTTGAAATTTCATAATACACTTCGTTATTTACATTACTATCAAGACTTAGAATTTTTTCAGGAGAAATTTCTAGTTTTTTTATTAATTCATTTTCATAATTCTGCCATTCTTCAATCGTATTGATACTTGGCTTGTTACTATCTGTTATGACATCGAAATTGTAATAGCGTGCGTGTTTACCAAATTCAGAGATTATGTGCAATAAATGTAGAAAATCCTTATTATTTGTCAAAAACTCTTTATCACATTTATATTGTATTCTACTATAGTCATAATAGTAATTTTCAATTATTTCAGTCAAAAGTTTATCTAAATCGTGACCTAGTTTTATAATGTATTTAAAATCAGGTAAAGTGTCGTTTCTTTCATAGAAAGCAATACAAATATAAGCTTTCATTAATCTTTCAAATCCTTGTGATAATAGTTGAAATGGTAAAAAATAAAAGCTATTAGAAATATTAAGGTTTTGTAATTCGCCAAAACCAAGTCGTATTAACTTATTCGATGTTTCTAATTCTTCAAGAAGTGCAAAATGTTTTGAAATATCCATTTAGGTTACGATTATTTAAACAGTTTGTATATCTAATATAGTAATTTACGAAGTAAATAATATAAAATTTTTGTAAAAAAAAACAACTATATCTACATTTCGTTATATTATTCCAAACATACAATAACTATCTTACAATAAATTACGGTTTTACGTAAAAAACAAAAACCTCCCTAAAAAAGCTTCTAAAGAGGTTATTATTTATACTATTTTGTGTTTTTATGACTAAAAATAGAGTTGCGCAACAGTTACCGATGTTATAGGCAGTAATTATTGATCACTTATCGGAACATCAATTCTATCTCTTGCAACACAGAATCCATCTTTTATTATATAACACTCTACAAAATGTGCTCCTTCAAAGTTTGAATTCTCTTTTCTTCTATTTTGGTCTTTATTTGGTGAGATGATTTGACCTCTTAAACAATTCCTTTGTTTAGCTATCTCTCCTTCGTTTTTAACTTTCCAAAATACTTCATATGGATGTTGTACATCTGTTTTATCTATGAAGAATATTAGTTCTTTCTTTTTTCTTAAAAATCTTACTTGTCTTAATAATTCTGTTCTAAAACCTGCCTGAGAAACTATACAATCAATGCGTAGGGTATTAGAAATATTCAAAGAATATTTATCCTCAATATATTCCTCTTCGTTTGAATAATTATAACTAGACTCCTTAATAGATTGAGGGTAAGGAAATGCTTTACCAAATACTTTTCTCCAAATTTCATAAACAGTTTTATTGTTATTCTTTTCAATCGCTTTTTCAACATTTTTCAATGCTTTTTTAGCTTTTGATTTGAAATTAGAATTTTTCTTGTAGACGTGTTGATTACTTCCTGGTGCATACCAATACTTTCTGTCGTCATCAAGGTTTTTTAAAAATTCAAAAAAGTCTCTTACAAGTAAATCGTGTTTATCATAGTTATAAGCTTCATATTTACTATTTGACTTGAAAAAATTATATACTAAAGTATCTATCAATAAGCCACCGATTTTTACACCACATTTATTTTTCCAAGCTCTTACATATCTACAAAGTAAAATTAAATTGCCTTTACATTTGTTATTATAGCTTGAAATTTCTTGTGCTTCAGGAGAAGGATTTGTTTTCTTCCAACTCCCACCATTATTAGAGTCAGGATATGTAAAACTACCATCTGATTCTAAAAAGCAAGGACAAACTTCAATATGATCATTAGTAAACTGAATAACCACAACTTGTCCATCTCCTCTTACCTTTGAATTTGTATAAGTTTTGTAGATTGAATTTCTTACGTCTTGTAATAATTGACTTTGTTTGTTGCCCTGTCTGTTATTATATTGTGTATACAAGTAATCAGGTAAAATAAAAATCATATCAAGGTCACTTACTCCATTTATAGCCGTATCACGACCATAGCTTCCAACATATACACCATTTTCTGTTTTTGATTTAATTCCGTGAAAATCTTCATTTAAACGTTGAGTAATTAAACCAAATCTATTTTCAATACTTTCTTGATTATTTACAATTAAATTGTTCGAAAAATCTTGAAATGTCTGCTCTATATCCATAAATTATGATTAGTATTATTAAAAGAAGAATTATAAAAAGTGTTGATTTCAATGAATTTGGAACTTTATCTCTAAAGAATTTAAATTTTAATTCTTTATCAACCCAATCAATTTGTAGTTCATAAAAAAATTTATAATGAGCAAACCATTGTGACATAAAAACTTGTTTGCTTATATTATTACTATAAAAATCATTTAATATTGTTTGATATTGATTTTCGTAATTAAAGTAATTGTAGTTATTATCATTTTCAACTGAATAATATAAATCCCTCATTTTATTAAACAAACGAGTTAATCTTACACCTTCTTTTTCAAATTTTTCTGTATCATTTTTAAAAGGTTCAATATAAATTATTGCAATACCTACAAAAATCAAAAGAATTGATAATTCTTTATTCAAAGGAATATTTTCATATGCTATTTGAATAATACCAATAGCTAAGGAAATAAAACCAACCCAAGTTGGCAATTTATTTATAATATCAAAAGAGGCAAAATTCTTCTTTGCCCCAAACCCAATGTCATAGCCTTTTTGGGCAATTGTATTTAGAAAATTTGATTTATCCACAGTCTTGGTTAATTATTGCCTATAACGGAAAAGGCTTTGCGAAGTGCGGGAATTCGAAGAACTTTAGTTCAAGGATTCACAAACGTAGCAAATTGCTCTTTATTTTAATAAATTTAAGAAATAAATTGAAATAAGAGCAATTTTGTGATGAGAAAAAAATAGGCTTAAAGTTTACTTTCTGACCGTTTTTTGCAAAATGATATGTTAGCTAACGTATTTATTTTTTTTCCTTACAAGCTTTGAAAAATAACTCACCTAATTCAGTTAGTATAATTTCTGTAAATGATTCCATATCTATATCTAAATCAACATTAGTGTAGCTAGAATATGAATATTCATCTTTATCTAAAGGAATTTCTAAAACTTGACTCTCGGCATAAAATTCTTTAATTTCTTTAATTAATCCTAAACGAGTAAGGTTGGAAATTTCATAATTTTTTAAAAATCCATCTGGAATTTCTTCATGTTTTTTTATTGAATATAAAAGTTTATTTTCTTCGGAATCTAAATTTTTAATTTCAATTTCAAGTTTTCTTTTTTGACCTTCTAAATCCCACAATTCTTTATTCCATCCTTGTATTTTACTTTTTTTATTCTCTTCAATAAGAGTATTAAGACGTTTAATCTCTAAATTATATTCATCTAATCGTTTGATTTTAGTTTCTTTGAAATTTAAAAGTTCTTTTGTTAAATTTTCTCTTCTTGAAATACATATTTCATAAACATCTTCTAAAGGTTGAAATTCATCACTTGAAAGTTGACTTAATATATAAGGAAATACGTGATTTTCAATATTTTGTTCTGAATCTATAAGGTTTGATAATAATATTGACCATTTATCTTGCATATAATTTTCCTCTTCAAGACTTGAATATTCTAAAAGAGGTGATAACACTTTAAGGGATATTTTTTTAGGTTCAATATTATGTTTATCACAATATGATTTAGCATTATTTAAAATTTTAATTTGATTTTTAAAACGCCACATAGTAATTTGATCTTTTATTAATAAGCCAGTTTCTTCTACTGCAGGCGTTATTAGTTTATCTACAAAATCTTTAGCAATTTCTAAACCTTTTTCAATTGTAGAAGATTTAATATTATAATTATTATCCATAAGTTTTATTAAGTATGTGTAGCTAATATTGTTTTTTTAAGAAATTACAATAGATTTAGATTCGTTTAAATAACAAATATACAAACAAAACTAATTTATAACCATTATTGTGTAAATAAGCATAGGGTTCTATATAGAACCCTATGTTTATATTTATCTGATGTATTTATGTAAAATAAAATACTCTGGAGTTAGACAAACCTAAAATTAACTCCAGAGTACTATTACTAACTTTAACCATGCTTACTAGTTAATACTACTAATTTAGTATATTGTTTTTAAATATAAGTTTTTAATTACTTAATATCTTTTACTTTTTTTACAAACTCCTCATAGGTATTAGATTTTTCATTTCCCCAATTAGTTGGTTCTATTAAATCATAAATACTTATTCTTAATAGTTTTACAATATATTATTTTATAGAATAAAGAAGCTTAGATATTATGAGTAATTTATATTAAAAGTTATTTTTTGACCATCTTGTAAATCTTTAATTTGAAATGCTAAATCTGAAGAAAATTCAATTAATTTATTAAAAGATATTTTTATAATATTCTCTAATTCATATTTACCACCTAACACAGCAGGTTTTATAAGCGTGAATTTCTCATTTTCACTTAGTTCACCAAATTTTCTTATTGCATCAGTTTTTAAAAAATTAAGATTCCAATCTTCGATAAATTCCTCAGTTTTTTGAATTTCTAGAAACTCTTCTAGACTTTCAGAAATTTTTTCACATTGTAATTCTTCAGGACAAATTCTCCAAATAGATTTATCATTATTTAATAAAATTAAATTACCAAAGTCATTTTCATCAATGATTTTAATAAATTTAATATTTAGCCATTCCCATTTATTGTTAATAATTTCAAGCATATAGTGAAGTAAAAAAATAAAGCTAACATACTAATAACAAAATTGAATATACTAGCTTCAAACTCATTATGGTATTATAATTAGTTCTTAGGCTTTATATAAATAGCCTTTCTACCTGTTGTTTCTTCTGAACTGACCAACTCATCGTTTTTTAAGTTCCTCATAACACCAGCAATAGCAACAGAAGTTATTTCTTTTGGTACTAATTTCAACCGAACTAACTCCTCTTTTATTTCAGCAACAGTTTTACCTTTATTAAGAAAGTTTGTATTTACTATATGCTCTCTAATTTTTGATGTCAATTTTAAAGATTCTATCCTATCTTTTGGTAATTCATTTAGAGGTTTAAGAGGAATTTTAAAATCTAATAATGTTTCTAACGGGTACTGAACAGCTTTTGCATATTCAACGTAATAATCTATATTGGTAGTTATACCTTTTTCAATACTATTAATTGTGTTTTCTGTTATAGTTGTTAATATAGAAATATCTTTTCTAGTATAGTTTAATTCTATACGCTTATTTAATAAAGACTTACCTAACTTTTCTCTATAAACAGGTGAAACTAATCTATCTTTTCTATTATTACTACTCAATTTTAATGTTATTTTAAATTAATTAGATATAAATTTGCATGTAACAAAATATTTATCTATATTTGACTATAATTAATTAAGCGACAGTTATTAAACTCGAGTCTTGTTATCGAAAACGGCTAATTTAAGATGACGCAAGACCAATAGGGTTGTCGCTACCTCATATTTTGTATATTTGCATTCTATGGGGTGGTTTTCTCTATCGGATATTTCGTCAAAGGTTCTTAGCCGTACCTCGATTTAAATTGAAGATAGGAAATCGCCCCTCTTCATATCTCGACTCGTTCAATAAAACCCAACACAAAATGAGAACGAAACAATTACCATTCATCCGTAAAAAACCACCAGACAAAGTCTGTTTGTTTTTTCCATTCTTTTAAAGAACAATACTCCGTTTTAATAACATTTAACGGAACGTAAAGCAAAGGGCTATCCTTTCTTTACATGCTCTCTATCAGAGCCTCGGTAATGAGACTTTGACAGTAACTGTTATACTCTTTTTTTCGCACATTAAAAGTAAACCCTTTATTGCCATTTTCCAAATTTATTGGGGCTACTACCTGTTTTAAGTTGTAAGTAATGAGTTAAATGTATGATGTACAGATTAGATGTTAGATATGAGAATTGAGATTTTAGAGTTGTACTATGTAAAAAGTACAATGTATTATGTATTTGAAAAAGGATTAAAAAAATATCATATGATTTGGAGGCGAGTGTCAAAAAGTTGAAGAGAATGGTTAAAATGTTTTACTGTTTGCGTAGCAAATGATTTAAAACATTGAATGGTTGAAACTTATTTTGACCGTCGAAAATCAAAGACTTGATGTTTTGTAACTTTTGCATTAAGGTAAAAGTTAGAAGAAA